>JAYVYM010000232.1:0-12339 GCA_043784245.1 Frankiales bacterium | reverse complement strand
TAGGTGGCAATGCGCAGATCAAGGCGATGAAGTCTGTCTCCGGCCGGCTGCGGCTCGACCTCGCGCAGTACCGCGAGCTCGAAGCCTTCGCGGCGTTCGGCTCAGACCTCGACAAGGCTTCCAAGGCGCAGCTCGAGCGCGGCGCGCGCCTGGTCGAGCTGCTCAAGCAGCCGCAGTACACGCCGTACGCCGTGGAGCGCCAGGTCGCCTCGATCTGGGCCGGCACCAACGGCTACCTGGATGAGGTGCCGGTCGGCGACGTGCTCCGCTTCGAGGGCGAGTTCCTTGACTTCATCGGCCGCTCTCACAAGGGCATCTACGACAGCATCGTGCAGACCGGCAAGCTCGGTGACGACGTGGTGTCGGGCCTCGAGACGGCGATCAAGGAGTTCACCAGCCAGTTCCAGACGAGCGAGGGTCACGGCATCGGTACCGAGGCGCAGGCCGAGGAGCTCGGGGACGACGAGCGCGGCCAGGAGAAGATCACCCGGCACGTGCCCCCCGCGAAGGACGGCAGCACCCGCGTCGCCACCTCCTCGGCGAGCGGCTGAGCAGTGGGCGCCCAGCTGCGGGTCTATCGCCGCCGTATCAAGTCGGTCCAGTCGACCAAGAAGATCACCCGTGCGATGGAGCTGATCGCTGCCTCGCGAATCGTCAAGGCCCAGCAGCGGGTCAGGGCGGCCCAGCCGTACGCGCGGCAGATCACCCGGGTGATCTCCGCGCTGGCGTCGCAGTCAACGATCGACCATCCGCTGGTGTCGGAGAACCCTGATCCGTCGCGGGCGGCCGTCCTGGTCGTGAGCAGCGACCGCGGCCTGGCCGGCGGCTACAACTCCAACGCCATCAAGCAGGCCGCCTCGCTGGAACAGACCCTGCGTGCGGAGGGGAAGGAGCCGGTCAGCTTCCTGATCGGCCGCAAGGCGGTCGGCTTCTACAAGTTCCGCGGGCGGCCCGTCGAGCAGAGCTGGACCGGCTTCTCGGAGCAGCCCACCTACGCCGACGCAAAAGAAGTCGCCGACGCGTTGATCGCCGCGTTCGTGCTGCCGACGGCCGACGGCGGGGTCGACGAGATCCATGTCGTGCACACCGAGTTCCTGTCCGCACTGACCCAGCGGCCGGTCGCCAACCGGATCCTGCCGCTGGTGGTGGAGGAGACCGATGCCCCGCCGGTCGACGGCCCGCTGCCGCTGTATGAGTTCGAGCCGTCGCCCGACGCGCTGCTGGACTCACTGCTACCGCGCTATGTCGAGACGCGGGTCTACGCAGCGCTGCTGGAGTCCGCCGCCTCGGAGTCGGCCTCCCGCCGACGCGCGATGAAGGCCGCCACGGACAACGCCGACGAGCTCATCAAGTCGCTCACCCGAGCGGCGAACTCGGCCCGACAGGCCGAGATCACCCAGGAGATCAGCGAGATCGTGGGCGGCGCCACCGCGCTGGCCGACGCCTAGGCCGAGAGAGAGCCATCATGACTGTCACCGTCCAGAACCCCTCCGGGCGCGAGTCGACCGGCGGCACGGGCCGGGTTGCCCGGGTAATCGGCCCCGTTGTCGATGTCGAGTTCCCACCCGATGAGATGCCCGAGATCTACAACGCCCTCAACGTCGAGCGCACCCTCGGTGGGGACAGCGCGGTCCTGACCCTCGAGGTCGCCGGTCACATCGGCGACAACATGGTCCGGGCCATCTCGATGCAGCCCACCGACGGCCTGGTGCGCGGCGCCGCGGTGCAGGACACCGGCGCGGCGATCTCGGTGCCCGTCGGTAACGCGACGAAGGGGCACGTGTTCAACGCGCTGGGCCAGCCGCTCGATGTCGAGAGCATCGACGCCGACACGTACTGGCCGATCCACCGGCCGTCACCGCCGTTCGACCAGTTGGAGAGCAAGACCGAGATCTTCACGACCGGGATCAAGGTCATCGACCTGCTGGCCCCGTACGTCTCCGGCGGCAAGATCGGCCTGTTCGGCGGAGCCGGTGTCGGCAAGACGGTCCTCATCCAGGAGATGATCAACCGGGTCGCGAAGCAGTTCAGCGGCGTGTCGGTGTTCGCCGGCGTGGGGGAGCGCACCCGCGAGGGCAACGACCTGTTCCTGGAGATGGAGGAGGCGGACGTCCTGAAGGACACCGCCCTGGTCTTCGGGCAGATGGACGAGCCGCCAGGCACCCGGCTGCGGGTCGCGCTGTCGGCGCTAACGATGGCGGAGTACTTCCGCGACGTACAGAAGCAGGATGTCCTGCTGTTCATCGACAACATCTTCCGCTTCACGCAGGCCGGCTCGGAGGTGTCGACCCTGCTCGGCCGGATGCCGAGCGCGGTCGGTTACCAGCCGACGCTGGCCGACGAGATGGGCGTGCTGCAGGAGCGCATCACCTCCACCCGCGGCCACTCGATCACGTCGCTGCAGGCGATCTACGTCCCCGCCGACGACATCACCGACCCCGCGCCGCACACCACCTTCACCCACCTCGACGCGACCACGGTGCTTTCGCGCTCGATCTCCGAGCTCGGCATCTACCCGGCCGTCGACCCGCTGGACTCCACCAGCCGAATCCTGGACCCGCGCTACGTCGGGCAGGAGCACTACGACGTCGCCCGCGAGGTGCAGCGCATCCTGCAGCGCTACAAGGACCTGCAGGACATCATCGCGATCCTCGGCATCGACGAGCTCGGTGAGGACGACAAGGTGCTGGTCAACCGGGCCCGCCGGATCCAGCGTTTCCTGAGCCAGCCGTTCTTCGTCGCTGAAGCGTTCACCGGCCAGCCCGGGAAGTTCGTGCCGCTGGAGGAGACGATCGCGTCGTTCAAGAAGCTCACCGAGGGCGACTACGACCACATCCCCGAGCAGGCGTTCTTCCTGTGCGGCGGCATCGAAGACGTCGAGGCCAACGCCAAGAAGCTCGGCTCATAGCGATGGCCGAGCTGCACGTCGAGGTTGTTGCTGTCGAGAGCGAGGTCTGGAGCGGTGCGGCCGTGACGGTGATCGCGAAGACGACCGAGGGGGAGATCGGCATCCTGCCGGGGCACGCGCCGCTGCTCGGCGAGCTGGCCGAGGGAAGCACGCTGCGGATCATGCAGACCGGTGGCGGCGAGGTCCTGGCCGCCATCCACGGCGGCTTCCTGTCGGTGACCGACGAGGGCGTGACCGTCCTCGCCGAGGTCGCCGAGCTCGCGGCAGATATCGACGCGACTCGCGCGCGCAGCGCGCTGGACCGGGCGCGTGCCGAGGGTGACGACTCCGCCGTACGCCGGGCCGAAGGGCGCCTGCGCGCTGCGGGCTCTGCCGCGTAGCCGCGGAGCCGCGTAGCCGCGGAGCCGCGGAGCCACCCTTCCCCACCGACGGTCGGTCGTGCTGCGGGTTGCTTCCGCTCGCCTGGTTGCTTCCGCTCGCCTGGTCGCTACCTCTCGCCGGGTCGCTACCTCTCGCCGCCGGGTCGCCACATGACGTCGCCATCCGGGTTCGCGGTCCGGGACAGGATGAACAGCAGGTCCGACAGTCGGTTGAGGTAGCGCGCAGTCTCCGCGCTGGTCCTGTCAGGCTCCACCTCGATGAGCGCCCAGACCGAGCGTTCGGCCCGACGCACCGTGGTACGCGCGACGTGCAGCAGCGCTGCTGCGGGCGTGCCGCCCGGCAGGATGAAACTGGCAAGCTTGGTCAGCCGCTCGTTGTAGAGGTCGCACGCTTCCTCGAGCCGGGCGGTGTACTCCGGCAGCACCCGCAGCGGCGGGTACAGCGGATCGAGCACGATGGGTGTGCACAGGTCGGCACCGACATCGAACAGGTCGTTCTGCACCCGGACGAGCAGCGTGGATATATCCGCATCGGGCGCACCCAGCGCCAACACGACCCCGATCGCACTGTTGGCCTCGTCGACGTCGGCGTAGGCGGCGAGCCGGATGCTGGTCTTGGGCACCCGGCTCATGTCGCCGAGGGCAGTCGTCCCGTCGTCGCCGGTCTTGGTGTAAATGCGGGTCAGGTGGACGGCCATGACGTCGACCCTAGTGGTCAGTCCGGAAGGTGGCTTGGTCGGCTGATCCCGGCCCAGGCCCGCGCTCAGCCGGGTCCGACGAAGGGATCGCCACGGCTGCCCCCGCAGGCGTCGACGACCGCACGCGACTGCACCTCACCGATGTCCCGGCCCGCCTGGAAACATTGTGTGCTCGATTGTTAAATCAAGCACACAAAGTACGGCCACGGCGCGCCCGGCCACGCTCAGCGCAGCAACCTCAGGGCGGACTTTGTGTGTCTGGGAGCGGTAATCAAGCACACAAACTCCGTCTGACGACGGGCGCTTCGCTGGCTAGACTGACCAGGATGGAGCTCTTCGTGGTGGCGGGCGGCGCCCGGCTCGCCGGTGAGGTCCGGATAACGGGCGCGAAGAACAGCGTCCTGAAGCTGATGGCGGCATCGCTGCTGGCCGAGGGCACCAGCCGGCTGACCGCGGTGCCGGACATCCTCGACGTCGCCATCATGGGCGAGCTGCTCAGGCGGCTGGGCTGCACGGTCGTGCGCGAGGCCGACACCGTCGAGATCACGGTGCCTGAGCGGCCCGGCCACGAGGCCGACTACGACCTCGTCCGCCGGATGCGCGCGTCCATCGCGGTGCTCGGCCCGCTGGTCGCCCGGTGCGGGGAGGCCAAGGTGGCGCTGCCCGGAGGGGACGCCATCGGCTCACGGGGGCTCGACATGCACGTCGCCGGGCTGACCCGGCTGGGCGCGACGGTGCAGAGCGAGCACGGCTACCTCATCGCGCGGGCTCCCCGGCTCACCGGAGCGGCCGTCTGGCTGGACTTCCCGAGCGTCGGCGCGACCGAGAACCTGCTGATGGCCGCGGTGCTCGCGAAGGGCACGACCACCATCGACAACGCCGCGCGCGAGCCGGACATCGTCGACTTGTGCTCCTTTCTCCAGCAGATGGGCGCGCAGATCGGCGGCGTCGGCACCAGCACGCTGGTCATCGAGGGGGTCGACGGGCTGCGGCCGGCTGAGCACCGGACGCTGCCCGACCGCATCGTTGCCGGCACCTGGGCGGTAGCCGCGACGATGACCCGCGGTGACATCTTCGTCCGCGGCGGTCGCGCCGACCACCTCGAGGTCACGCTGGACAAGCTCTCCCAGTCCGGCGCGATCGTGACGACCTCACCCGACGGCTTCGGCGTACGGATGGAAGGCCGCCCGCTCGCGGTCGACGTCGTGACGCTGCCCTACCCGGGCTTCCCGACCGACCTGCAGCCGATGGTGCTCGCGCTCAACGCCGTGGCCGACGGCACCGCCATGATCACCGAGAATGTCTTCGAGGCACGCTGGATGTTCGTCAACGAGCTGACCCGGCTCGGGGCCGATGTACGTACGGACGGCCACCATGCCGTGGTCCGCGGCCGTGAGCGTCTCTCGGGCGCTCCGGTACGGGCGCACGACATCCGCGCCGGCGCGGCGCTGGTGCTCGCCGGCCTCGCCGCGGAGGGCACCACGGAGGTGTACGACGTCGCGCATATCGACCGCGGCTACGAGCGGTTCGTGGAGAATCTGGTGGCGCTGGGCGCCGACGTACGCCGCGAGCCGGCGCCCGACGACACGTTCTGACTCAGGACGAGACGAGCGAGCGGGCGCGGTCGGCGTCCCCGCGGAACACCAGCACGATCCGCTCGCCGGGCTGGCCGCCCGCCGCCGTGGTGCCCCGGATGCCGGCCTCGGCGAGCACATCGCGCAGCAGCGTCGCATCGAGCTCGGTGCGCACCGTGGCGATGGGTACCAGCAGGCCGTAGTCACCGCGCGAGCGAAGCTTTGCCAGGCGCTCGGCCGTGCGCTCATCACGGCCGGCGGTGGAGAACACCCAGCGACACAACAGGATCAGCACCACCATCGCGCCCAGCGCCACGAACATGCCGCCGGAGTTGGAGTATTGCGTCGGCGACATCTGGGCAGTCTGTCAGTGGCCGGCTCGGCGCGCCTCCCCGGGTAGTGGCCGCAGGTGTGGCACACAACGGGGCAACCGGAACCGGGCCCTGGGCGTCTTCCCGTGAGACCACATCCAGGCGGGACTCGGCCCAGGGCGGAGGCGGCACATGCAGACCTACCCGCAGACAGCACCGGCCGGGCTCGGTGTGACCTGCTCCGCCGAGGTGCTGGTCACTGGTGCGCTCATCGCCCTGGTCGGCAGGCTCGACGTGCACGCCGCGGCCGATGTGCGAATGACGCTCGTCGACGCGGTGTCTGCGGCCAGCGGCGACCTGGTGCTCGACCTGTCGCGGCTTGCTGCGCTGGACGCCACGGGACTCGGGGTCCTGGTTGGCGTACACCGGCAGTCGCAGCGGGCCGGGCGGGTGCTCGTGCTGCGTGACGTCCCGCCCGTGGTTGCCCGGCTGCTGTTCCGCACCCGGCTCGACAGGGTGCTGCGTACCGCGCGCAGCCCGCTTCCCGCGGCGCACTGAGCGACGCAGGCTCCGGGTCAGCCGTCCGGTTCTACGCTCGGGTCATGACGGACTCCATGACCGAGACGGTGCAGCAGTACGGCAGCGAGGTTCCGGGCGCCGAGAGCCCGGTTGCCGACGTTGCTGAGCGGGCTGCGCCGGAGCCGGGCCGACGCCGCCGCGACCAGCCCTGGGTCATGCGTACCTACGCCGGCCACTCGTCGGCGACGGCCAGCAACGAGCTCTACCGCATGAACCTGGCCAAGGGGCAGACCGGCTTGTCGGTCGCCTTCGACCTGCCGACCCAGACCGGCTACGACCCCGACGACGAGCTGGCCCGCGGCGAGGTGGGCAAGGTCGGCGTCCCGATCACCCACCTCGGCGACATGCGGGCGCTGTTCGCCGGCATCCCGCTCGGCGAGATGAACACCTCGATGACCATCAACGCGACCGCGATGTGGCTGCTCGCGCTCTACCAGGTCGTCGCGGAGGAGCAGGGCGCCGATCCGGCTGCGCTCGCGGGTACGACCCAGAACGACATCATCAAGGAGTACCTGTCACGGGGCACCTACGTCTTCCCCCCCGGGCCTTCGCTGCGGCTGATCACCGACATGGTCGCCTACACGGTCACCAAGATTCCGAGGTGGAACCCGATCAACATCTGCAGCTACCACCTGCAGGAGGCCGGGGCGACGCCGGTGCAGGAGATCTCGTACGCCCTGACGACCGCGATCGCGGTCCTGGACGCGGTCCAGGCCGCCGGTCAGGTACCGGCGGAGCAGTTCGGTGAGGTCTGCGCGCGGATCTCCTTCTTCGTCAACGCGGGCGTGCGCTTCGTGGAGGAGATGTGCAAGATGCGCGCGTTCACACAGCTCTGGGACGAGCTGCTGCAGGAGCGGTACGGCATCAAGGACGCCAGGCAGCGGCGATTCCGCTACGGCGTGCAGGTCAACTCGCTCGGTCTCACCGAGGCACAGCCCGAGAACAACGTCCAGCGGATCGTGCTCGAGATGCTCGGCGTGACGCTGTCCAAGGACGCCCGCGCCCGCGCGGTGCAGCTCCCGGCGTGGAACGAGGCGCTCGGTCTGCCCCGGCCGTGGGACCAGCAGTGGTCGCTACGCCTGCAGCAGGTCCTGGCGTACGAGACCGACCTGCTCGAGTACGAGGACCTGTTCGCCGGCTCGGTCGTCGTCGAGCGCAAGGTTGCCGAGCTGGTCGGGCAGGTGCGCGAGGAGGTCGACCGCGTGCAGGCGATGGGCGGCGCGGTGGCCGCAGTCGAGTCCGGCTACATGAAGAGCGCGCTGGTGACCTCGCACGCCGAGCGCCGCCGCCGGATCGAGGCCGGCGAGGACGTCGTCGTCGGCGTCAACCGGTTCACCACCACGGCCGACAACCCGCTGCTCGCCGACCTGGACGGCGCGATCATGACGGTGGACCCGGGCGTCGAGCAGGCGGCGGTCGACGCGGTCCGGGCGTGGCGGGCCGGCCGCGACGCCGATGCTGTCGGTCAGGCGCTCGACGCGCTGCGGGACGCGGCCCGGCCCCGGGACGACCGGCCCGACGCCAACCTGATGGCGGCGACACTGGTCTGCGCGCGCGCCGGCGTGACGACGGGGGAGTGGTCGCAGGCGCTGCGGGAGCTGTTCGGGGAGTACCGCGCTCCGACCGGCGTGTCCGGAGCGGTCGCGCACGGCGAGGCGGGCGCGCAGATCGCGTCGGTCCGCGATGCCGTACGACGCACCGGCGCGGAGCTCGGTGTGCGGCTTCGCTTGCTGGTCGGCAAGCCGGGCCTGGACGGGCACAGCAACGGCGCGGAGCAGATCGCCGTCCGGGCCCGCGACTGCGGCTTCGAGGTCATCTACCAGGGGATCCGGCTGACGGCGGCGCAGATCGTCGCCGCAGCCGTCGAGGAGGACGTGCACGTCATCGGCCTGTCGATCCTGTCCGGGTCGCACATGCAGGCCGTACCGGCGGTGCTTGCCGGGTTGCGTGACGCAGGTATCGGTGACGTCCCCATCGTGGTCGGCGGGATCATCCCGGAGTCCGATGCGCGCCGGTTGAAGGAGCAGGGCGTCGCACAGGTCTACACGCCCAAGGACTTCTCGCTCACCGAGATCATGCGCTCGATCGTCGAGGTCGTCCGCACGGCGAACGGGCTCGGCCCGCTGGCGCCGGCCTGACGGGGCCGACCCCAGCACCCGACACCTCAGCGTCGCCGGCGGCGCCCGGTAGACGTGCGGGCGTAGCCGCCCGCCCGGGTCAGCGCCTGGCCGGTCCGAGGGCTGCGTCCGCCGACCCGTCCCCCGACGGTTTCGAGCAACCGGCCCGCGACCGGCAGGACGAGGGCGAGCAGCAACCAGCGCCGCAGGCGGGCGGACAGGAAGGCCAGGATCATGCGGCGCTCCTACCCCGCCCGCGGGCGCTCACAGGGGGCGCGGGCGGCCGATCCGCACGCGCACCCCGGGCGTCCAGAGCACGTGCGGATCGCCGTGAGGAGCCGGCAGCCCGGCGGCGACCACGAGGTCGTCGTCGAGGTCGAGCAGCTCGGCGCGGTGCAGCGGCCAGGCAGCGTGGTCGACCGGTGCGAACGCGGTGCGTCCGCCGTACCAGCTGGAGAACAGGCCCCACCGCGCGGTAAGGAACAGGGCCAGCTCGTCCGCGGCGAACGGCGGGCCCTTGCGGACGCGGACCGTGCCGCCGGCGCCCCGCGGGCCCGGCCAGCGGCGCCGGGTCTGGTAGGAGACGGTGTCCGGCCCGTGCCGCACCGCCATCTGCGCCCAGAGGTAGGGCAGTCGGTAGGACGCCTTCGCCGCGACCACGGGCAGTAGTCGGGCGGCCTCCAGGGAGCGGAAGACCACCCCGCGGCGGCCGCTGGCAGGGTCGAAGGCGTAGAGCCGCACGTTGGTCTCGGCAAAGCGCGACAGGTACGGCACCGGGGGTGTGCCGAGAATGCGCACCCTGGACATCACGAACGGCACCAGCCCGACATAGGTCACACCGTCCAGGACGTCCGGCTCGGTGCCGGCCGGCAGCAACGGCGCCACAACCGCCGGTGCCACCGGCCAATGCAGCATCGTCAGGTCGCCCCAGTGCTGGGTGAAGACCGCGCGGCGGACCGGGTGCGGCGGGGTCTCGGTCAGTGCCTCGGGGTTCACGGCCCCAGTCTCGCCCGGCGTATCAGCCCGCGCGGCGCGAGGATCGGTCGGTGGTGACCCAGGCGTACGAGGGCTGGCTGCGCGAGGAGAACCTCGAGCCGTTCCTGCGGCTGCTCGGCGAGCTGTGCCGGCTGCCCATCGACATCCCGGCGGCGCTGCAGGGCGCGCTCGACAGCGATCCGCTGCGCGGCCGCTGGTACGACGTACCCGATGTCGATCCCGTCGCCCTGCGCTTGGGTTTCGAGCGCGGTACCGGCGTGGTCGAGCTGCGCGTCGTCCCGACCGGCTTCGGCGCCGACGCGGTGGTCGAGCGGCTGCGGGTGCTGTGCGCGGTCACGCAGGCGTGGTCGCTCGTCGCCGGTGTGTGAGCTGCGATCTAGCCTGGCCCGGTGCGCCTCGTCATCGCCCGCTGCTCGGTCGACTACGTCGGCCGGCTGACCGCCCACCTGCCGCTCGCGACCCGACTGCTGCTGGTGAAGGCCGACGGGAGCGTTTCGGTGCACGCCGACGACCGGGCGTACAAGCCGCTGATGTGGATGAGCCCGCCGTGCACGCTGGTCGTGGCAGGTGACGTCTGGACGGTCAGCGGCAAGGACGGCGACCTGGTGGTCAGCATCGAGCAGGTGCTGTCAGAGCAGAGCCATGACCTGGGCCGTGACCCCGGCTTGGTCAAGGACGGCGTCGAGAAGCACCTGCAGGAGCTGCTGGCCGAGCAGTGCCACGTCCTCGGCCCCGGTTGGACCCTGGTGCGGCGCGAGTACCCCACCGATATCGGGCCGGTGGACCTGCTGTGCCGCGACCAGCAGGGCGCCCACGTGCTGGTGGAGGTGAAGCGGCACGCCGAGATCGACGGTGTCGAGCAGCTCACCCGCTATCTGCAGCGGGTGTCGACGGTGCTGGGGCAGGTGCGCGGTGTGCTCGCTGCGCAGAGCTTCAAGCCGCAGGCGAAGGTGCTCGCGGCCGACCGCGGCATCACCTGCGTGCTGCTGGACTACGACGTGCTGCGCGGGCTGGAAAGCTCGGTGCCGACGCTGTTCTGACCGGCTGTGATCGGTGTCTGGGAGACTGGCGACCACACGGAGGAGGACGCAGTGGCACGCGAGTTCCGCAAGGTCGGGGTGGTCGGTCTGGGCACGATGGGGGCCGGCATTGCCGAGGTGCTGGCGCGGACAGGCATCGAGGTCGTCGGGTACGAGCCGGAGCAGGCCGGCGTCGACCGCGCGCGGGCCCGACTGGCCGGCTCGACTGCCCGGGCGGTGGCGCGAGGCAAGCTCGACGAGGCCGGTGCCGCGCAGCTGCTGGCCCGGATCGCCACCGGCACCGACCTGAACGCCCTCGCCGACTGCGATCTGGTCGTCGAGGCGGTACCGGAGAACCTCGAGGCCAAGAAGGCGCTGTTCGTCCAGCTCGACCGCCTGCTGCCGGCCGATGCGGTCCTGGCGACCAACACCTCGGCGCTGTCGGTGACCGATCTGGCCACCTCCACCGAGCGACCCTCGCGCGTCGTGGGCCTGCACTGGTTCAACCCGGCACCGGTCATGCAGCTGGTCGAGGTGGTGAAGACCGTCGTGACCGACCCGTCCGTCGTCGAGGACATCGAGGCGCTGGTCGCCAAGGTCGGCAAGAGCGACGTGACGGTCGGCGACCGCGCCGGCTTCATCGCCAACGCGCTGCTGTTCGGCTACCTGAACAACGCGCTGCGCATGTACGAGGCCCGCTACGCCTCCCGGGAGGACATCGATGCCGCCATGCGCTTCGGTTGCGGCCACCCGATGGGCCCGCTCGCGCTGCTGGACCTGATCGGGCTCGACAGCGCGTACGAGATCCTCGAGACGATGTACCGGCAGTCTCGCGACCACCGGCACGCCCCTGCGCCGCTGCTCAAGCAGTACGTCACCGCCGGGCTGCTGGGACGCAAGTCCGGCCGCGGGATCTACACCTACGCCGGCCCAGGCTCGCCCGAGGTCGTGGCCGACGCCGACACCGCCGTTGCGGGGCCGGACGGCACGGCGCGGGCGGTCCGCACGGTCGGCGTCATCGGCACCGGCACGATGGCCAGCGGCATCATCGAGGTCTGTGCGCGCAGCGGCTACGACGTCGTCTTCCGCGCCCGCGGGCAGGACAGGGTCGCGGCCGTACACAGCAAGGTTGAGGTCTCGCTCGCCAAGGCCGTGCAGCGCGGCCGGCTCTCCGAGGAGGAGCGGTCGCAGACCCTCGCCCGCATCACCGGCACGACCGAGCTGGACGCACTCGCCGGCTGTGAGTTGGTCATCGAGGCGGTCGTGGAGGATCTCGCGGTCAAGCGCGCGCTGTTCGGCGCGCTCGACGACGTCCTCAAGCCGGGGACCGTCATCGCGACCACCACGTCCTCGCTGCCGGTCATCGAGTGCGCCACGGCGACCTCGCGGCCGCAGGACGTCGTCGGCATGCACTGGTTCAACCCGGCGACGGTGATGCGGCTCGTCGAGGTCGTGCCGACGGTCACCACCGCCCCCGACGTCGTGGCGACCGTGCTGCAGGTCTGCGCAACGGTGGACCGGCACCCGGTGCTCTGCGGCGACCGCGCAGGGTTCATCGTGAATGCCCTGCTGTTCCCGTACCTCAACGACGCCGTCAAGATGCTCGAGGCGCACTACGCGAGCATCGACGACGTCGACCTGGCGATGACCAAGGGCTGCGGTCACCCGATGGGCCCGTTCGCGCTGATCGACGTGGTCGGCCTGGACGTGACGCTGGCCATTCAGCGCAGCCTGTTCTCTGAGTTCCGCGAGCCCGG
>JAYVYM010000231.1:0-3646 GCA_043784245.1 Frankiales bacterium | reverse complement strand
ACAAGCAGGCCGCTCATCCCGACGACGTCGGCGTCGTGCTCCTGCGCCGCCTCCAGGATCGCCGTGACCGGCTGCTTGATCCCGATGTTGACCACGTCGTAACCGTTGTTCGACAGGATGATGTCGACAAGGTTCTTGCCGATGTCGTGGACGTCGCCCTTGACGGTCGCCAGGACAATCTTGCCTTTGCCTTCCTGGCCCTCGACCTTCTCCATGTACGGCTCGAGGTGTGCGACCGCGGTCTTCATCACCTCCGCGCTCTGCAGCACGAAGGGCAGCTGCATCTCCCCCGAGCCGAACAGCTCGCCGACCGTCTTCATCCCCGTCAGCAGCGTCTCGTTGACAATCGCAAGGGGCGTCCGGCCGGCGGCCATCGCCTCCTGGAGGTCGGCCTCGAGACCGTTCTTCTCACCATCGACGATCCGCCGTTCCAGCCGCTCGGACAGCGGCAGCGCCATCAGCGCCTCGGCGCGCGACACGCCTGAGGACTGGGCCTCGACCCCCTCGAACAGGTCGAGGAAGGCGATCAGCGGGTCGTAGGCAACCGCGTCGTCTGTGGCCGCGCGCCGCCGGTCGTAGACCAGGTCCAGGGCGACCGAGCGCTGCTCGTCCGGGATCCGGTTCATCGGCAAGATCTTGCTGGCATGCACGATCGCGCTGGACAGGCCGGCCTTCTGGCACTCGTGCAGGAAGACCGAGTTGAGCACGACCCGCGCGACCGGCTTGAGGCCGAAGGAGATGTTGGACAACCCGAGCGTGGTGCCGACCTGCGGATGCCGCTGTTTGAGCAGCCGGATCGCCTCGATCGTCTCCAGACCGTCGCGACGCGACTCCTCCTGGCCGGTGCCCAGGGTGAAGGTCAGGCAGTCGATCAGGATGTCGCCCTGTGCCAACCCCCACTCGCCGGTCAGGGTGGCGATCAGCCGCTCGGCGATCCGCAGCTTCCAGTCGGCGGTACGGGCTTGGCCGTCCTCATCGATGCACAGCGCCACGACGGCGGCCCCGTGCTCCTTGACGATCGGCATCACCCGGCCGAACCGGCTGTCGGCCCCCTCCCCGTCCTCGAAGTTGACGCTGTTGATGACCGCCCGGCCACCCAGGCACTCCAGGCCCGCCTCGATGACCGGCGGCTCGGTCGAGTCCAGCATCAGCGGCAGCGTGCTGGCCGTCGCGAGCCGGGCAGCGGCAGCCCGCATATCGACGGCGCCGTCGCGGCCGACGTAGTCGACACACAGGTCGATCACGTGTGCACCCTCGCGGACAGCCTCGCGGCCGATGTCGACGACCTGCTCCCAGTCGCCGGCGAGCATCGCGTCGCGGAAGGCTCTGCTGCCGTTGGTGTTGGTGCGCTCGCCCACCATGAGCACGCCCGCGTCCTGGGCGAAGGGCACCGTGGAGTAAAGCGACGCCGCACCCGGCTCCAGGACGGGCGTACGCGGCGGGACGGCCCGCCCGCGGACCGCTTCGACGACCTGCCGCAGGTGCTCCGGGGTCGTGCCGCAGCAGCCCCCGACGAGACCAACGCCGTACTCGTCCACGAACCGCGACAGCGCCTCAGCCAGCTCGACCGGCGACAGCGGGTACTCGGCTCCGCTACGGCCCAGCACCGGCAGCCCCGCGTTGGGCATCACCGACAGCGGCACCCGCGCGTGCCGCGACAGGTAGCGCAGGTGCTCCCCCATCTCGGCCGGACCCGTGGCACAGTTCATCCCGATCAGGTCGATCCCGAGCGGCTCGAGGGCGGTGAGCGCGGCGCCGATCTCCGAGCCGAGCAGCATCGTTCCGGTTAACTCGACGGTGACCTGCGCGATCACCGGCACGGTGCGCCCAGCTGCGGCCATGGCGCGCTTCGCTCCGACGACCGCCGCCTTGACCTGCAGCAGGTCCTGCGACGTCTCGACGAGCACGGCGTCGACGCCGCCCTCGATCATCGCCGCGCACTGCTCCTTGTAGGCGTCACGCAGCAGGGCGTACGGCGCGTGACCCAGCGTGGGGAGCTTGGTGCCGGGCCCGACCGAGCCGATCACCCAGCGCGGCCGGTCGGGGGTCGACCAGGCGTCTGCCGACTCGCGGGCGATCCGGGCACCCGCCAGCGCCGTCTCGGTGATCCGGTCGGCGATGCCGTACTCGTTGAGGGCGGCCCAGTTCGACCCGAAGGTATTGGTCTCGACCGCGTCGCAGCCGACCTCGAAGTAGGCGTCGTGGACGGCACGGATGACGTCTGGACGGCTGGTGTTGAGAACCTCGTTGCAGCCCTCGTGCCCTTCGAAGTCCTGCTCGATGGACAGGTCGTAGGCCTGCAGCATCGTGCCCATGGCACCGTCGGCGACGACGACGCGCTCACGCAGGGTGTCAAGCAGGCTCGATAGCACCCGCTGAGCGTAGTCGCGGGCCGGCCTCGCAGCCTGTCCGGCGCTGCCGGCGCGCGTGTCCCCGGCGCACACGCCCGCAGCGGTACGGTGCCGCGACCGTGCAACGCACGGCCTCGACCCGCCCGCAGGGAGCCCCGTGAGCAGCTCGCCGCACTCCACCGTGCTCGTCGGCACCGACGGCTCCGACTCACCGTTTCCTGCCGTCGAGGGCGCTGTCGATGCGTTGCTCCAGCTCGTCGAGCAGCGCGGCGTCGACCAGGTCGGGATCGGCAACCGGGGGCTCGACAGCCTTGCGGGCCGGGTCCCCGGATCGGTCCCGGCCAACATCAGCCACCGGGCAAGGTGCGACGTGCTCATCGTCCACACAACCGGGCGCGGGGCAAAGCAGCAGGGGTGAGCACCCCCCTCGGGCAGCACCCGCCCGTCGCGGGCGGCATCGACCTGGACCTGCCCGGCGTCGACGTCCGGTTGCGCGCTACCCGGTGGCCGGGAGCGGGCGTACCGGTACTGCTGCTGCACGGCCTGGCCTCCACGCGAAGGTTCTGGGACCTCGTCGCGCCGCGGCTGGCTGGGCTGCCGGTACTGGCCCTCGACCAGCGGGGCCACGGCGACAGCGACCGGCCGGCCGGTCCGTACGACGGGGCGACGGTTGCCCGCGACGCGCTGACCGCCCTGGACGCGCTCGGGTATCCGCGGGTCGTCGTGGTCGGGCACTCGTGGGGCGCGTCGACCGCCCTGCGGCTCGCGGCCGAGTCGCCCGAGCGGGTGCTCGCGGTCGTGGCGGTGGACGGCGGGCTCGGGGCGAGCGCGCTGCCGCCGGGCGCCGAGCGCACGCAGGCCCGCGCCCGGCTCGAGCCGCCGCGCACCGCCTTGCCCGTCGCCGAGCTGCGCGAGCGGCTGGCACAGGGCCCGCTCGCACCGTGGTGGAGCCCCGACGTCGAGGCCGCCGTCCTGGCGATCTTCGAGGAGGGACCGGACGGGCTGGCCCGGGCCCGGCTGCCGTTCGCCACCCACATGGCGATCGTTGACGACCTGCTCGACACCGACCCGGCCGGGTGGCTGCCGCAGATCGCCTGCCCGGCGTGGCTGGTGGCGGCCGAGCAGGTCGGCGGCGACCCGTGGGGGGCCCGCAAGGCAGCCGCCCTGGAGCACGCGGCAGGAGCCCTTGCCCGCCCGCGCCTGCAACGTTGGGCCGGGGCCGTGCACGACGTCCCGCTGCAGTGGCCGGCGCTGGTCGCCGGGCTGATCCGCGCCGCCGTCGACGAGATCTCCCC
>JAYVYM010000230.1:0-3066 GCA_043784245.1 Frankiales bacterium | reverse complement strand
GAGGGGTGGGCAGCACGCCCGCGGGTGGCTACCTTCGGGCTGTGACGGGGGGCCGGTCAGGCGCTGGGCACGTCGGGCGGCCGGCGGCCCGGCTCGCTGCCGCGCTCGCCTCGTCGGCTGTGCTGGGACTGCTGAGCGCCGACCCGGCCCTGGCGCACAGCACGCTGGTGGCCAGCGAACCGGCCGCGGGGGCCTACGTCGACGTCGCGCCCGCCGACGTCCGGCTGGCCTTCGACGAGGCGCTGATCCCGGGCGTCGGAGCGGTGACGGTGACGGGCCCGGACGGCAGACCACGCCAGCGCGGCCCGGCGTTGATCGACGGGGACAGCGTGACGCAGGCGCTCGACCGGCTCGCCGTCCCCGGGCGCTACCGGGTGTCCTACCGGTTGGTCTCGGCCGACGACAGCCACCCGGTCGTGGGTGCGCTGCACTTCGACCTGGCCGGCCCGGGAGCGGGGTCGGTGACGGTGGTGGCAGCGGCGTCGGTCACGCCGGCCGCGGAGCCCGCTCCCGGCGTGGCGGTCGGCCCGGGCCTGGTGCTCGGCGCGGTCGGGTTGCTCCTGGCCGGGGGCGGCTGGCTCGCCCGCCGGCGGGCCGTGGCCGCGTGACGGCGACCGACGCGGCGCGGGCTGACGCGCAGCCGGCCCACGCCCGGCACCGCGCCCCGGCCGACGCCCCGCACTGCGCCCCGGCCGACGCCCCGCACCGCGCCCCGGCCCACGCCCCGCCCCATGCCGGCGCCACGCCGCTAATCCTGATCGGTGCGGGGGTCGCCCTGACCGCTCTGGTCGTGGCGCTGCTGCTGGCGGGCGGTGCGCCACAGGTCCTGGCCCCGGGGCTGGGCGGGGCCGACGATCTCACTCGCTGGCTGGTCCCGGTCGGTGCGCTGGCGACGCGCTCGGCCGGCCTCGGCACGGTCGGCTGCCTGGTGGTGGCGCTGCTGCTCCCGGCGGGGGCCGGTCGCCAGCGACTGCGGACCGCCGGCGGCCGCTGGGCGGTCGGTTGGGCGTGGGCAGCTGTGCTCTCCGCGTTGCTCGTCGCCGCCGACACGACGGGCCGCTCGCTCGGTGCGCTGGTGCGCGACGGCGCCGGTGGGCTCACAGACGTGTCCGCCGCGCGCGCCCTGCTGCTTACCGCGCTGGTGGCGGCGACGGTGGCGGCCTGGCCCCGCAGGGCAGCCGGCCGGGTCCTGCTCGCGCTCGCGCTGGTCGGACTGCTGCCGACGGTCCTGACCGGACACGCCGGCACCGGGTCCGACCGCGCGCTGTCGGTCGCCGCGCTCGGCGTACACGTGCTGGCCGTCGCGGTCTGGGTCGGCGGCCTGGGCGCGGTCGTGCTGTCCGTGCGTACGACCGACCTGCGCGCGGCGCTGCCCGGCTACAGCCGCCTGGCGCTGGGCTGCTTCGTGCTTGCCGGGGCGTCCGGCGCCGTGGGCGCGGCGCTGCACCTGCCTGCGGTCACCGCGCTCTGGAGCTCGGGGTACGGCGCGCTGCTGCTCGTCAAGGCGACCGCGCTGGCGGTCCTCGGCGCCCTCGGGGCGAGGCATCGCCGGGCCACCCTGCCGGCGGTGAGCGCTGGGCACCCCGGCGCGTTCGGGCGGCTCGCCGGCGGTGAGCTGCTCGTCATGGCCATCGCGGTCGCGCTCGGCGTCGCGCTCGCCCGGACGCCGCTCTGACTGCGTCCGCCGTCGCCTGGACGAAACACGACTGACGCCGCGACGACACCGGCGCCAGGCATTCTGCACTGCATGGAGTCGCCCAGCGTGGACCTGACCCGCACGCCGAGCGCGCACCTGCTGCTGCAGACCTATCCGGGGCGCGCCGACGAGGTCGCCAGCTACGTCGCAACGCTGCCCTCGGTCCTCGAGGCGACCGTCACCAGCGGCCCGTACGACGTCATCGCGCGCGTCGACCTGTCTGCCGACGACCTCGGCCGGGTGCTGGTCGCCGCCCGGCGGGCCCCCGGGCTCAGTGGCGTCCGGGTCTGCCGCCCGGCGTAGCCCTGTCGGGCCCGCGTAGGCGTCAGGACCAGGCGCCGATCACCTGCTCGCCGAAGCGGGCCATCTCCTCGCGCTGCGGGCTGAACTGCAGCAGCACGAGGTCCACGCCGGCCTGCTCGTACGCCCGCAGCCGGGCGGTGACCTGCGCCGGCGTACCGACCAGGCCGGCCCGCAGCCCGCGGTTGGACACCGAGTACTCCTCCAGGCCCACCTGCGACTCCAGCTGCGAGCCCTCGACGAAGTCGCGGTAGCTGGCGTACGCCGCCGGGTCGGCCTGCACGTCGAGCACCCGGGCGAGCTCGGCCTGCGCCTGCTCCTCGGTGTCCCGCACGATGACGTAACCGCTGACGCCGAAGGTGAACGCCTTGCCGTGCTCCGCGGCGGCCGCCCGCATGTCGCGGACCTTGCCGGCGATGACGTCGGGCGGGTCGCCGTGCATGACGTACGCCGTACCGCGCCGGGCGATGACGTCCTTGGCCTTTGGCGACTCGCCGCCCATGTAGACCGTCGGCAAGGCGCTGGGCTTGGGCTCCAGTACGCAGCCCTGCAGGTCGTACAGCGCGCCGTGGTGGGTGACGACCGGCTCGGTGAGCAGGCGCTGCAGCACCTGGAGCCACTCGTCGGTGCGCTCGTAGCGGGCGTCGTGGACGTCGAAGGGCGCACCGTACTGCGCGGCCTCGTCCTTCCACCAGGAGCTCACGACGTTGAGGCTGACCCGGCCGGGCGCAATCACGTCCAGCGTGCTGATCGCCTTCGCCGTGAGGGCGGGGGAGTGGTAGTTGGGCCGTACCGCGAGCATCAGCTCGAGCCGCTCGGTGACGGCGGCGACCGCCGGCGCAAGGGTCCAGGCGTCGAGCGCCGGCGCGGCATGACCCTTGATGTCGTTGAGGTTGAGCTCGGCGAGCAGCGTCAGGTCGAAGCCCGCCTGCTCGCTCTCGACGGCGAGCGCCCGCAGGTAGGGCCAGTCGGCCCGCATCTGCTCGTCGCGGACGTTGCGGAGCCAGCCGCCGAACACGGGCATCCAGTAGCCGAAGCGCATGCCCCGAGGGTAGGCGGGCACCGCGGAC
>JAYVYM010000229.1:0-18110 GCA_043784245.1 Frankiales bacterium | reverse complement strand
ACTTAATTAGGAGCCAATCATGGCAGCAAAAGACGTAATTTTCGGCGGCGAAGCCCGCGCACGCATGGTCGAGGGTGTCAACATCCTGGCCAACGCAGTTAAAGTAACCTTGGGCCCCAAAGGCCGCAATGTGGTGCTGGAGCGCTCATTCGGCGCGCCAACAGTCACCAAAGACGGTGTTTCCGTCGCCAAAGAAATCGAACTCAAAGACAAGCTGCAAAACATGGGTGCGCAGATGGTCAAGGAAGTTGCTTCCAAAACCTCTGACATCGCAGGCGACGGCACCACCACCGCCACCGTGCTCGGCCAGGCGATGGTCCACGAGGGCCTGCGCGCGGTCGCTGCCGGCGCCAACCCGATCGCCGTCAAGGCCGGCATGGACGCCGCCGTCGACGTCGTGAGCGAGTGGCTGCTCGCCGCCGCCACCGAGGTCCAGACGCACGCCGAGATCGCCGCCGTCGCGGCGATCAGCGCGCAGGACTCCCTGGTCGGCGAGCTCGTCGCCGAGGCCATGGACAAGGTCGGCAAGGACGGCGTCATCACCGTCGAGGAGAGCCAGACCACCGGCCTGGAGCTCGAGCTGACCGAGGGGATGCAGTTCGACAAGGGCTACATCAGCCCGTACTTCGTGACCGACCCCGAGCGTATGGAGACCGTCCTCGAGGACTGCTCCGTCCTGGTGGTCAACAGCAAGATCTCCGCGCTGGCCGAGCTGCTGCCGTTGCTGGAGAAGGTCGTACAGGCCCAGAAGGCGCTGCTGATCGTCGCCGAGGACGTCGACGGTGAGGCGCTGTCGACGCTGGTCGTCAACTCGCTGCGCAAGACCGTCAAGGTCGCTGCGGTGAAGGCCCCCGGCTTCGGTGACCGGCGCAAGGCGATGCTGCAGGACATCGCGGTGCTCACCGGCTCGCAGGTCGTGTCGGCCGAGGTCGGCCTCAAGCTCGACCAGGTGGGCCTGGAGGTGCTGGGCACCGCCCGCACCGTCACGGTCACCAAGGACACCACCACCATCGTGGATGGCGCCGGCTCGCGCGAGGAGGTCGCCGGCCGGGTCGCTCAGATCCGGCAGGAGATCGAGAACAGCGACTCGGACTGGGACAAGGAGAAGCTCCAGGAGCGGCTCGCCAAGCTCGCCGGCGGCATCGGCGTCATCAAGGTCGGCGCGCACACCGAGACCGAGCTCAAGGAGCGCAAGCATCGCCTCGAGGACGCCATCTCGGCGACCCGCGCGGCGGTCGAGGAGGGCATCGTCCCTGGCGGCGGCGCCGCTCTGGTGCACGCCGCGGCCAGCCTCGACGGTGGCCTCGGCAAGACCGGCGACGAGCTGATCGGCGTCAACGTCGTGAAGAAGGCGCTGGACGAGCCGGCCCGCTGGATCGCCCAGAACGCCGGCCTCGAGGGCCGCGTCGCTGTCAACCGCGTCCGTGAGCTCGGCGCCGGCCAGGGCCTGAACGCGGCCTCCGGGGAGTACGGCGACCTGGTCGCCCAGGGCATCGTCGACCCGGTCAAGGTGACGCGCTCAGCGGTTCGCAACGCCGCCTCGATCGCCAGCATGCTGCTGACGACCGAGACGATCGTGACTGACAAGCCGGCCGCCCCTGCGGGCGACGCCGGCCAGGGTGGGCACGGCCACAGCCACTAGCCCGAACGCCCAGACGGCCCGGTCCCCTTGCGGGGCCGGGCCGTTTGGTTACTGTGCATACCATCTATGGGAGAACACTCATGACTGTCACCGATGAGCTGCTCGCGAACGCCGGGCGTTATGCCAGCACGTTTGACAAGGGCGCGCTGCCGCTACCGCCTGCCCGACAGATCGCCATCGTTGCCTGCATGGACGCCCGGCTCAACCCGTACGGGCTGCTGGGACTGTCCGAGGGCGATGCGCACATCATCCGCAATGCCGGCGGCATCGTGACGCAGGACGAGTTGCGCTCGCTGGCGATCAGCCAGCGGTTGCTCGGCACGAAGGAGATTGTGCTCATCCATCACACCGACTGCGGGATGCTCACCTTCACCGACGACGCCTTCCGCCAGCAGATCCTGGACGACACCGGCGTCGAGCCGACGTGGGCGCCCGAGGCGTTCACCGATCTGGATGCCGACGTCCGGAAGAGCATCGCGCGCATCCACGCCGAACCGTCAATCCCGATCAAGGACAGCGTCCGCGGCTTTGTCTACGACGTGACGAGCGGTTCGCTGCGCGAGGTGGACTGACCGGAGTCACGAGCAGGCAACGAGCCTGCCCGGGTTCAGCCGGCGACGGCGATCGGTTGGGCGGCGGCGACGAGGTCCTCGCGCTCGTGCTCGGACAAGCCCCCCCACACGCCGTATGGCTCGCGGCTGGCCAGCGCATGAGCCCGGCACTGCAGCAGGACCGGGCAGGTGGCGCAGACCGCCTTCGCTGCTGCCTCCCGGTTGGCTCTGCTCGGGCCGCGCTCGCCCTCAGGATGGAAGAACAGCTCGGTGTCCTGCCCTCGGCAGGATCCGAGCAGCTGCCACTCCCACTTCTCGACCTGCGGTCCGGGAAGGCGGCGGATGTCGGTCATCGTCGTCCGATCTGTCGGGCAGGGGGGTCCGCCCTGCGGTGCTGACGCTACAACCGCGCCAGAGGTTGTTCAAGTACCTCGAGGTAACCCGTTCACACCTGTCTGGGGGACCGTTCTGGGCAGCGGTCCCTGTTGCACTCGAGTTGTGCCGTGGCTGGCGCCGCCGCATCCTGTGGAAATGCCTGCCGCTGGGCCTGCCCCGCAGGACGATTCCATCGATTCCGTCGATGCTGTCGGCACGGCACTGCCGGTCGCTGCGGTAGCACGCCAGCTCGGCGTGGCGCCGGCCACGTTGCGCACCTGGGACCGCCGCTACGGCCTGGGCCCCAGTGCGCACTCCTCCGGGGCGCACCGCCGGTACGGGCCCGCCGACCTGGCGCGGCTGCAGACGATGCGCCGTCTGACGATGGAGGGCGTACCGCCCGGTGAGGCAGCGCGCGCCGCACTGGCCGCCGACCCGGCCGAGCCCCGCCGGGGCGCCCGCCCGCTGCCCGACCGCGAGGGCCGGCTACGACGCGGCGGTCCTGGCGGCCGGGTGCTGGCGCTACCCGGCGCCTCGGCGACCGCTGTCGGCCTTGGTCGAGCCGCTATGGCGCTGGACGGCACGTCGGTGCTCGCCACCGTCCGTGCAGAGCTCGACGCGCACGGCGTCATCCATACCTGGGAACATGTCCTGCGACCGGTGCTCTCGGCGGCCGGTGCCCGGTGGGCCGCCACCGGCGAGGGGGTCGAGATCGAGCACCTGCTCTCGGAGTGCATCACCGCCGAGCTGCGCCTGGTCGGCGGTCGGGACGTTGCCACGGAGCAGCGCCCGGTGCTGCTCGTCAGCGCCCCCGACGAGCCGCACGCGCTGCCGCTGCATGCGATCTGCGCAGGTCTGGCCGAGCGCGGGATCGGCAGCCAGGTGCTCGGCGGGGCCCTGCCGGCGGACGCGGTGCTGGCCGCTGTCCGCCGTACCGGGGCCGCTGCGGTGTTCGTGTGGTCGCAGCAGATCCGGACCGGTGCGTCCGGCGCGCTGGCCGACCTGCCGGTCACGCGCCCACCCACGGCGCTGGTCGTCGGGGGGCCGGGTTGGGACCTGGACACGCTGCCGCCACGCGTCGCCGTCGCCCGCGACCTGCCCGACGCGGTCGAGCTGCTCGCCCAGGCGACCGGCGCCTGACGGCTACGTAGGTCCCTGGCTCACCTGCCGCTCGCGGTACGCGACGTAGCCCGCGCTCACGTCGTGCACCAATCCTGCCGATGCTCCTGCCGTGAGGGGCGCGCAGGGCGCCCCCGGGTAGGGAGCAGGTGACCGTGGCGCTCGGTGCCGTTCCCGACCTGCCCGACCCGCAGGCGCTGCTCGGCCGGGTCGCCGTTCACCTCGGCCGGCAAGGCGCGGCCGGTCTTCCCGGTGCGCTCGAGCTGCTCGTGGCAGGGATGCGGCTGCGCAGCGCTGTGCTGCGTGACGTCGCCGGCGCGGTGGTTGCGGTGGCCGGCGAAGTCGTTCATGCCTTGCCCGTACGCCGGCTCGGCGCGCCCTCGACCGTCGACCTGCCGGTACGCGGCTACGACGGCCACGACCTCGCGGTCCTCCGGGTTCGCGATGCCGCGCCCGCCACCTTGCCCGTACTTCGCGCGGCGACGTCGGTGCTCTCCCTCGTGCTGACCCCCCGACCGGCGGGCGGGCCGACGTCGGCGGGCCGCACCGACACCGAGGCGGAGTTGGCCGCACTCGCCGGCGCCCT
The DNA here is from genome assembly GCA_043784245.1 of Frankiales bacterium. GTDB lineage: Bacteria > Actinomycetota > Actinomycetes > Mycobacteriales > SCTD01 > JAYVYM01. The sequence goes on along the minus strand of JAYVYM010000229.1, from coordinate 13,837 downwards.
GCACGACGGGCCGGTCCAGGACCTGGTGGCTGCCCGGTACGCCATCGACCTCGCCGTACGGGGTGGGAATGCGACGCTGGCTCGAATATCCGTACAGGCCGCTCTCGTGGCGCTACGCGGCACCCTGTGGCACCTGCGTACACGCGGCGCCGATGACCTGCCGACAGCTCTGCAGGCACTGGCCACGCAGCTCGCCGAACGTGGGGCGGTATCGCTCCAGCTGCGACTGGACCCGAGCGCCGAACTGCTCGGTCCGCCGGCCGTCGCGGCGTACCGGCTCGTGCAGGCCGTTGTCACCAACCTCGCCGGCGTGCCGCAGGCGGCCGAATGCGGGCCGGTCGTCGTGCTGCTGGACCGAGAGGCTGCCGGTGGCCGAGCGGCCGTGGTCCTCACCATCGAGGGCGGCGCCGCTCTGGTGGACCCGGGCCGCTGGCGACGCACCGCCGCCGCCCTCGACGGCGATCTGTGTATCGGCCCCGGGCGGCTCCGGCTGATCCTGCCCGTGGCCGCGCTCCTCGCTCAGTCCGTCGCCGTGCCGACATCCGTGCCCCCTCGACCCGCCCCGCGCGGTCCCGTCCCGCGCGGTTCAGTCCCGATTGTGAAGGTCGACCTGTGACGACTGTGCTGATCTGCGATGACCATCGACTCGTACGGGAGGGCCTGCGGCAGTTCGTGGCCGGCGTACCCGGCGTAGACCGGGTGGAGACGGCGGCCAGCGGTGAGGAGGTGCTCGCCCGCTACCCCCTCGAGCACCCGGATCTCGTGCTGATGGACGTACGCATGCCCGGTCTGGGTGGGCTCGAGGTCACCCGCCGGCTCGTCCTCGCCTATCCGGGAGCCAAGGTCATCATGTTGACGGCCGCAGACGACCGTGAGCAAGTCGCCGCCGCGGTCAGCCACGGGGCCCGCGGCTACCTGTCGAAAGACGTCAGCCACGAGGAGCTGTGCGCCGCCGTCGCCCACGCCCTCGGTGGCGCCGACCTCGTCGAGCCCTCGCTGCGGCGCGCGCTGTCCTCCCGCGAGGCGCTGCGCGGCGCGCCGACCGTCACCGCCCTGACCCAGCGCGAGCTGCAGGTCCTCACCGGCATGAGCCAGGGCAAGAGCAACGGCCAGATCGGCCGGGAGCTCTACCTGTCGGAGGACACCATCAAGACGCACGCCCGCCGGCTGTTCCGCAAGCTCGGCGTCAACGACCGCGCCCAGGCAGTTGCGCTCGGTTTCCGGCGCGGCCTGGTCACGTGACCGATTGACGTCCACCACATGGTGACGTGAACAGCTCCGCTGGTTCGTGGGCTGCGGGCGTCCTCGCCGCCCGGTCATCCCTTCGTCGTGTTGGACATCACCGCTGTGACGTTGCGCGCCGGTCGGCTTGCACAGAGCGCATGGCGGCCGGGCAGTCCGCCGGCGGCTGCAGGTAGCTGGTGATGTCGGTGGCTTTCACGCTGGCCCACACCTGATCGCCGGGCCGCAGCTGCAGGTCGGTGACGGCGGCCATCGTGACGTCGGCGAGCAGGGGCAGCTCGCCGCTGATGGTGGCGCGGACGCGGTCGCCGAAGGGTTCGAGGGCGTCGAGAGTTCCGCGCCAGCTGTTGCGGGCGCTGGCGATGGGCGGCGGCGCCGGGTGCAGGGTGACGGCGGACGGTCTGATCGCCGCGGTGGCGGGGCCGGACAGGTCGCCGGTGATGTGGATGCGGGCCCCCGTCCCGGTCGTGAGGGTGCCGTGTTCGGCGGTGCCCTGGTAGACGTTGAGGCCGACCAGCTGGCCGACGTACCGCGTGTTGGGGCGCCGGGCGACCTCGTGGGGAGTGCCGTGCTGCACGACCCGGCCGCCTTCCAGGATCAGCAGCTGGTCGGCGAGGGTCATCGCCTCCAGCGGGTCGTGGGTGACCAGGAGCGACGGGCCGTCGAAGGCGACCAGGTGGCGTCGAAGCTCGGTGCGCAGGCCTGCCCGGGTGCCGGCGTCGAGCGCGGCGAGGGGTTCGTCGAGCAGCAGCATCCGTGGCCGCGTCGCGAGGGCCCGGGCCAGCGCCACCCGTTGGGCCTGGCCGCCGGACAGCTGCGCGGGCCGCCGGTCCGCGAGGTCGGTCAACCCCATGCTGGCGAGCCAGCTGCCGGCCTCGGCGCGGGCGGTTGCCCGCCGGGCGCCCTGCGTACGCAGTCCGAAAGCGACGTTGTCGCGCGCGGACAGGTGCTCGAACAGCCGGTAGTCCTGGAACAGCATGCCGATGTGGCGTTCGTACGGCGGCAGGTGCACAGCGCCGGCGGTGTCGGCGAGCGTGCGGCCGGCGAGCGTGATCTGCCCCGCCGTGAGGATGAGCAGCCCCGCCAGGGTCCGCAGCAGGGTGCTCTTGCCGGCGCCGTTCGGTCCGACGACGGCCAGCACCTGTCCGGCTGCCGCGTGCAGCTCGACGTCGAGCTCGAAGCTGCCCTGCTGGAGCTGGATCGTCGCGTCGAGATGCCCGCCGGGGGAGTGCGACTTGGGCTGCGGGTTGCTCACGGGCGGCAGCTCACCCGTTCACGAGCTGGTGCCTGGCCGCAGCCAGCGCTCGCGCAGCGCGACGAGGATGATGACGGACAGCGCCAGCAGGACCAGGGCGAGGGCAATCGCTGCTTCGGGGTCGCGTTCCAGGGCGATGTACACGGCCAGCGGCATCGTCTGGGTGGTGCCGGGCAAATTCCCGGCGAAGGTGATGGTGGCGCCGAACTCGCCGAGTGCCCGTGCGCAACACAGCACGGCGCCGGCGGCAATAGAGGGCCCGATCTGCGGGATCGTGACCCGCCAGAACGTCGTCCAGGGTCGGGAGCCAAGAGTCGCGGCGGCTTCCTCGGCTCGCTGGTCGCCGGAGCTCAGAGCGCCCTCGACCGTGACGATGAGGAACGGCATGGCCACGAACGTCTCGGCCAGTACGACGGCGCTGGTGGTGAAGGGCAGGCTGATTCCCAGGGCGCTATCCAGCAGTGGCCCCAGCACACCGCGGCGACCGAAGACGACGAGCAGCGCGAGACCGCCGACGACCGGCGGAAGCACCAGTGGGAGCGTGACCAGCGCGCGGAGCAGCCGTCGGCCAGGAAAACTCAGCCGCGCCAGCACCCAGGCGAGGGGAACCCCGAGCAGCAGGGCCAGGATGGTCGCCGCCGCGGCTGCGCGCAGCGACAGCCCCAGGGCCTGGGCGACGGTCGGCTCGGACAGCAGCCGGGGCAGGCCGCGCCAGGGCGCGCGGATCAGCAGGCCGCCGAGCGGCAGGAGCAGGAGGAGCAGTCCGAGCAGCGCCGGGAGGCCGAGCATCACCGGCAGCGCCGCACGTGGCTTCGCTGCCGCGATGAGCGGCCGGGTCACGGTCGGGCGAACCCGGCCTTGCCGAGGACGCCGCGACCTTCGGCCGACAGGACGTAGTCCTCGAACGCTTGGCCGAGCTGGGTGTTCTTGCTGGTTTTCACGATGGCGATCGGGTAGGCGGTGCTGGCGTTGACGTCGGCCGGGATGTTGACGCCGATGACGCTGCTGCCGGCGGCCTCGACGTCGGTGACGTAGACGATCCCGGCGTCGACCTCGCCGCTCTTGACGGTGGCGAGGACGGCCTTGACGTCCAGCCCCTGGGTCACCGGCGACACCGCGACTTTGGCGTTGCCGAGCACCTTCTGGGCCAGCGCGCCGCACGGAACCTCGGGCTGGCAGAGCGCGACCTTGACGCCCGGCTTCGCGAGGTCGGCCAGCGACATGACCTTGCCCGCACTGGCCGGTGCCACGGCGATGACAGCCACGTTGGTGGCGAAGGTCTTGGGGTCCACGGCGTCGCCGGCAGTCACCACGTCGGTCATGTTCTTGGTGCTGGCGGAGGCGAAGACGTCTGCCGGCGCGCCGCTGGTGATCTGCTGCGAGAGCGTTGAGCTCGCACCGAAGCTGAAGCTCACCGTGGTGCCCGGGTGCGCGGTCTCGAACTGCCTGCCCAGGCTGGTGAACGATCCAGTCAGGGACGCGGCTGCGAACACCGTGATCGACCCGGACAGCGTTGAGGTGGCACCCTGCGCCGTGGCGGCCGGGCCGGTCGAGCTGTTCCCGCAGCCAGCCAGCACCGCGGTCAGCGCAGTAGCGGTGAGCAGGGACGTGCGGGTCGGGGGCACGGGCTCTCCAACGGTTGGCTGCGGTCAGGAGGGGGGTCTTGCCGGGCGTGACGGCTGGTCAGTCGGGGCTGCGGGTGGTGTGGTGCTGGGCAAGCTCCACGACGACGTTGGTGGACTTCACCGACGCGACGGCGAGCACCCCGGGCTCGAGGTCGAGCTGGTCGGCAGCTTCGCGGCTCATCAGCGACACGATCCGGAACGGTCCGGCCTGCAGCTCGACCTGAGCCATCACCCCGTCGCGCAGCACCCGGGTCACCAGCCCGGTCATGCGGTTGCGGGCGGATGCGGCGACGATCGGCCCGACCGGCATCGGGTCGTTCTGGCTCGCCAGCTCGGTCGCGAACTGCGCGAGCACCGCGCCGTCGATGACGCGGCGTCCGGCGCCGTCGGTCACGGTGGCGACCCGGCCTGCGTCGGCCCACCGGCGCAGCGTGTCGTCGCTGACCGCGAGGAGCCGAGCCGCGTCACTGATCCGATACTCAGGCACGGCCGAAACCTAGCATTCTCACCCGCAGCTACGGCTCGCTGAGCCCCAAACAGCCCGCAATCGCTGGGTCGAGGTGGGCCTGCCTGTTATCGGCAGCCGCGGCCATCGTGGGTGTGGTCGCCGGTGACCCCGAGCGCCCCGGCGTGCCCGCCGTGCGACCGGTCGGGTCCGATGACTGGCAGCAGGTCCTCGCGGTGGTCGACCTGCAGTGTCGTGTGCTCGATCCTGAAATCGCGCGCCAGCATCGCCTCCAGATCCTGTCGGCCGGCGTGGCAGTCGCAGGCGGTGTCGACCAGGACGTGCGCGGACAGCGCCGGGAAGCCGCTCGTGACCTCCCAGACGTGCAGCTCATGGACCTCCAGCACGCCGGCGCTGGCCAGGATGGCGCCCTCGACCGCCACCGGGTCGAGCCCGCGCGGCGCGGCTTCCAGGAACACCCGGCCGGACTCGCGGACCAGCGAGTAGCCCGCCTTGACCATCAGTGCGGCCACGAGCAGCGTCGCGAGCGGGTCGGCACGCTGCCAGCCGGTCACCAGGATGACGGCGGCGGCAACGGCCGTGCCGATGAAGGCGTACAGGTCGGTGAGGATGTGCTGGAAGGAGCCCTGGATGTTCAGACTCTGCCGGTTCGCCTTCGACAGCACCCAGGCGGCAAGCAGGTTCACCACGATCCCGGCCAGCGCGACCGCCAGGACCAGGCCGCCGCGGACGTCGGGCGGGTCGAGCAGCCGCCGGACGCCCTCGACGGTGAAGTACACCGCGAGCAGCAGCAGGGTGATTCCGTTGGCCTGCGCCGACAGGATCTCGACCCGCTTCAGCCCGTACGTGTACGAGCCCCGCGCCGGCCGGGCTGCGAGGCGCATCGCGACCAGCGCCAGCGCGATCGCCGCGGCATCGGTGAGCATGTGACCGGCGTCGGCGATCAGGGCGAGGGAGCGGGCGAACAGCCCGACGGTGACCTCGACGAGCAGGAACCCGACGATCAGCGCGAGCGCAACCCCCAGGAGCCGGCGGTCGGCGTCCGCCTGCACGCTGTGCGAGTGCCCCGACGCGTGCCTGTCGTGGGTGTGGCTCGCGCTGTCGTGGGGGTGTGGCTGGGCGGCCTCGGCGCTCATCGCCGCACGGGATGAACGGCGCTGGTGTGGCCGACATGGGTGAGTGCGACGTCGAGCAGCAGCCGGACGTGTCCGTCGGCGAGCCGGTAGTAGGCCATCCGGCCGGCCCGGCGGACCTGGACGACCCGGTGGGCGCGCAGCAGCCGCAGCGCGTGCGAGACCGCACTCTCGGACTGCCCGCACGACGCGGCGATGTCGCACACGCACATCTCGGCTTCCAGCAGCGCCACGAGCAGGCGCAGCCGGCCCGGGTCCGACAGCAGCCCGAACACGTCGGCAAGCTCGGCAACATCGTGCTCGTCGGGCATGGCCTCCCGGACGGCATCGACCCGGTCGGCGTCCACCGTCCGCAACGAGCAGCCGTCGGGGTGCCGTACAACGTGATCATCTGAAGGGCTGTTCATACGTGCCACCTGCAGACTGTATGCGGGCGGAGTCGTCAGACCGTCAGGCTCGAAGCGTCGGAACTGTGCGCCGGTGACCCGGTGCCCGATCCACTGAGCAGCCCGTAGGTAGCCCCCAGGGCTCCCCACAGCAGCACCGAGCTCGCGAATGCGAGGAGCCGGAACTCCCAGAGCAGGCCGGCCGGGACGTCCAGCGGGTCGGTGTTCGCGGGCAGTACGAACGTCAGCCCGATCGTCGCCAGCAGGATGCCCGTCACCGCCAGGTGTCGCAGCGGCTCGCTGAGCCGCCCGCGCACGTCCCTGGCGAGCCGGGCGGCCGCGACGACGCCGAGGATCCCGACGGCCAGGGCAGCGAGGTAGGCCCGGGTGCGGGTGTCGATGGTGTTCGGGTCCCCGACGCCGGGTGGAGTGGCCGGGTAGCGCACGAACGGCACCAGGTAGACCGCAAAGAACGCGCTGGCAGCGAGCCACAGCGAGGAGCGCCAGGGGTTGTGGTCGCTGCGGTCACGGTGCAACAGCGCGTGGAGGACGCCGAACAGCACGCCCAGCGCGATGCCGGTCGCGACGGCCGCGACCACCAGGCCCAGGTGCTGGGTGCCCCTGCTGAACACCTCGGCGTGGTGCTCGACGGTGAGACCGGGTGCGACCTGCCGGGCCTGGTCGGCGGCCTCCCGGGCCGTCTCGAGCTGCACCGACCGGTCGATGGCCGGCTCGGCGAGCAGGTAGCCGAATGCTCCCGTGAGTAGCCCTGCCACCGCCCCGGCCGCGGCCCCGTTGCGCAGGCTGCGGAGCAGGTCCACCGCTAGTGGCAGGGGGCGCCGAGCAGGTGTCGCCCGTCGTGGGCGAACTCGTGGAGGTAGTTCGCGGTCACGGCGACGCGCCCGAGCACCGGGGACAGCAGCTGGCCCTGATCCAGGAACACCGCGTACAGCACGAGCATCGCCAGCAGTACCGCCCCGACGGCGACGGTCACGGCGAGCGCGGCTCGGGTGGGGGCGCCCGCGAGGGCGGCTGGCTGCAGGGGTGCGACGACGAGTGACATGTGGGTGCCTCCTTCGGGGTTTCCACGCCCCGGTCGGTAAGGGTGGGCGACGGGTCAGTTCCTGACTCTCGACCCGGCAGGGCCGTTCACAGTGGCGGGACCGTCCCGGAGTCGCACCGGGTTCCTGCACACCGTCGCCTTTCGGACCGGACTGTGGGCCCGTCGGGGCCTTCCCGTCAAGAGGTGGCCAGCACCCGGGCGCCGTCGCTGCCGACGATCTCGAGGCCGGAGAGCGCTGCCGGCAGAAGTGCCGCGGCGCCAGTGACGTCGGCGCGACCGTCCCGGGTGGCCCGCCATGTCGCCGCCGGCGTACGGCTCCCCGCGGCGTCCAGCGCCCAGGCGGTGAAGGTGCCCTCCCGCGGCAGGTCGCGCAGGGTCAGGTGCAGCTGGGTCCCCCAGGCCCGGCCCTGCAGCTCCGCGGTGCCGGCTGCTGACGTACCGGCCGCAGCGACGAGTGCCCGGGCGGGTGCACTGACGCGCGCCGGGGTGCCCGCGCCGGGCAGGACCAGCACCGCCGCCAGGCCGGCTGCGGCGAGTGCGGACACGCCGACGGCCAGGCCGCGCCAGCGCCGCAGCCGCGCCCGAGTCGCAGCGCGCTCGGCCTCGACGGCGGCGAGCGTGCGCGGAAGCAGGGCCGGCGGCGGCGGCAGCCGGTCGGCCCGGACCTCCTGAGCCGACAGGCGAGCCATCAGCCCCGGCAGTGAGGCGTACGTGGCGAGCTCGTCACGGCAGTCCGAGCACCCGGCCAGATGGGCCTCGAGCGTGGACCGCTCTGCAGGGTCCAGCGCGCCGAGCAGGTAGGAGCCCAGCGCCGCCCGCGATGCCTCGTGGTCACTCATCGGGTCACCCCCATCTCCTCCAGCGCGAGGCGCAGGGCGCGCACCGCGTAGTACGTCCGGGACTTCACCGTGCCGGGCGGGATGCCCAGCGCGCGGGCGGTCTCGGCGACCGACATGCCCAGCCAGTACGACTGCACCAGCACCTCGCGGTGCTGCTCGGAGATCCGGTGCAGCGCCTCGCCCATTGCCCACGACTCCACCGCCCGGTCGATCTCGTCGGCGTCGCCAGCCACCGCCGCCAGCTCGCTGTCGTCGGCGACGATCCGGGGTCGTGCCCGGTCGGCGCGGTGCAGGTCGGTGAGGACGTTGCGGGCGACCGCGAACAGCCACGGCCGGAGCGGGCGGTCACCCAGCTCGAGCCGGCTCAGCTGCCGCCACGCTCGCAGCAGGACCTCCTGGACGACGTCCTCGGCGCGCTGCCGGTCGCCGGTGAAGCGGACACAGAACGCATAGAGCGCCCCGGCGTGCTCGTCGTGCAGCAGTCGGACCAGGTCGGCGTCGGCGGTCGGCCGGGCGGGCGATTCCGTCACGGGGCCTCCTCGGCGCGGCGGGTCTCACTGTCCTGCACGCACCACGGGCAGTGCAGGTTCATGGGGCTGGAGGTGAACCGGTCCGGCCCGGCGGCCGTGCCACCGGGCACGAGCCAGTGACCGGAAGCCACGTGACCCAGCGCCAGCGACCCAGCGTTAGCGACCCAGCGCCGATGACCCAGAACCAGGAGCTCCGCATGACCGCTCTCTCCGTACGCCCCTCATCCCGCACCGTCATCGGTACGGCCGGCGCCGCCGCGCTGCTGCTTGGCCTCGCCGCGTGCGGCAGCAGCACCACCGCCACCACCCCCACGCCCACGCCCAGCAGCCCGACGACCAGCGCCTCGGCCAGCAGCTCCTCCGGTGCCGGCACCGCGATTGCCACCGGCACCCTTTCGGCGGTGGACCAGACCGGCGACGGCACCACGCTGACGGTCGCGAACGTCGACCTGAGGGGCGTCGATGCCGGCTGGATCGCCGTGCACAGCGACCTCGCCGGAAAGCCCGGACCGGTGGTCGGCGAGGTGCAGGTGAAGAAGGGCGACACGCCGAACGTCAAGGTCACGCTCGACAACAAGGTCGCCACCGGTGCGTACTGGCCGATGCTGCACGTCGATGACCACGCCGTCGGGACGTACGAGTTCCCGAAGGTGCCCGGCGCGGACCTGCCGGTGAAGTCCGGCTCGGACATCGTCATGCAGAAGATCACGCTGACGGTGCGCTGAGCGCCAGCGCTGCCTGCGTCGGCAGCGGTGCGCGCACCTAGACTTGGGCGTACCCCGTTGCTGCACCGGAAGGCGCCATGACCGCCCTCGACGCACTGCTCCCGCTCGGGCTCACCTATGACGACGTGCTGCTGCTGCCGGGCGAGACCGACGTCATCCCCAGCGAGGTCGACACCTCGACCCGGTTGACCCGGGGCATCTCACTGCGCCTGCCGCTGGTGTCCAGCGCGATGGACACGGTCACCGAGTCACGGATGGCGATCGCGATGGCCCGCCAGGGCGGCATCGGGGTGCTGCACCGGAACCTTTCGGTGGCTGATCAGGCCTACCAGGTCGATCTGGTCAAACGTACTCAGACCGGCATGATCTCTAACCCGGTCACGATCGGCCCGAAGGCGACGCTGGAGGAGTTGGACGAGCTGTGCGGGCGCTACCGGGTGTCCGGGCTCCCTGTCGTCGACGAGGACTCGACGCTGCTCGGGATCATCACCAACCGGGACCTGCGGTTCGTGCCGGTCGCGCAGTGGGCCAGCACGCTGGTCGCCGACGTGATGACGCCGACCCCGCTGATCACCGCCCCGGTCGGCATCTCCAACGAGGACGCGACGACGATTCTGCGCCGGCACAAGCGGGAGCGGCTGCCGATCGTCGATGCGCAGGGCCGGCTCGCCGGGCTGATCACGGTGAAGGACTTTGTCCGGTCCGAGCAGTTCCCGTACGCCTCGAAGGACGACCACGGCCGGCTGCTCGTCGCCGCCGCGATCGGTTACTTCGGCGACGCGTGGGAGCGGGCCGGGACGCTGGTCGAGGCGGGTGTGGACGTTCTGGTGCCGGACGTCGCGAACGGCCACGCCCGGCTGATGCTCGAGCTGATCCGCCGGCTCAAGAGCGACCCGGCGACCCGCCACGTGCAGGTGCTCGGCGGCAACGTGGCCACCCGGGCCGGCGCGCAGGCGCTCACCGACGCGGGCGCCGACGGCGTCAAGGTCGGTGTGGGGCCGGGCTCGATCTGCACCACCAGGGTGGTCGCGGGCGTCGGGGTGCCGCAGGTGACCGCGATCCACGAGTCGGCGCAGGCCTGCCGTCCGGCGGGGGTGCCGGTGGTCGGCGACGGCGGCCTGCAGTACTCCGGCGACATCGCCAAGGCTCTCGTCGCCGGCGCCGACACGGTGATGATCGGCTCGCTGCTGGCCGGCTGCGACGAGAGCCCGGGCGACCTGGTCTTCGTGAACGGCAAGCAGTTCAAGAACTACCGGGGGATGGGCTCGCTGGCCGCGATGGCCTCGCGCGGGAAGGGGTCCTACTCCAAGGACCGCTACTTCCAGTCCGATGTGCTCTCCGACGACCAGATCGTGCCGGAGGGCATCGAGGGTCAGGTGCCTTATCGCGGGCCGCTCGCCGCCGTCGCCCACCAGCTCATCGGCGGGCTGCGGCAGTCAATGTTCTACGTCGGCGCGCACACCGTGCCGGAGCTGCAGGAGCGCGGCCGGTTCGTCCGGATCACGGCCGCCGGGCTCAAGGAGAGTCACCCGCACGACGTGCAGATGACGGTCGAGGCGCCCAACTACAGCTCCGGTCGCCCGTGACCGACGTCGAGATCGGGATCGGCAAGAGCGGCCGCCGGGCGTACGGCTTCGACGACATCGCGATCGTGCCCTCGCGGCGCACCCGCGACCCCGAGGACGTGTCGATCGCCTGGGACATCGACGCCTACCGCTTCGAACTGCCGATGGTCGCCAGCGCGATGGACGGCGTCATGTCGCCCGAGACCTGCGTCGCGGTCGGCCATCTCGGTGGGCTGGGGGTGCTCGACCTCGAGGGCCTCTGGACGCGGTACGACGACCCCGAGCCGCTGCTGGAGGAGATCGCCGCACTGCCGGCCGGCGGCGCGCTGGCGCGGATGCGCGAGCTGTACGCGGAGCCGGTGAAGGCCGACCTGATCACCGCGCGCGTCAAGCAGGTCCGCGACGCCGGGGTGACCGTGGCGGCCTCGCTGACCCCGCAGCGCACCGTCCAGTTCGCCCAGACGGTGCTCGACGCGGGTGTCGACCTGTTCGTCATCCAGGGCACCGTCGTGTCGGCCGAGCACGTGTCGAGCCGCCACGAGCCGCTCAACCTCAAGAGGTTCATCGCCGACTTGGACGTGCCGGTGCTGGTCGGCGGCTGCGCGACCTACCAGACGGCGCTGCACCTGATGCGTACCGGCGCGGCCGGGATCATGGTCGGCGTCGGGCCGGGCCAGGCCAACACCACCCGCGGGGTGCTCGGCATCGGGGTGCCGATGGCGACCTCGATCGCGGATGCCGCTGGGGCCCGCCGCGACTACCTCGACGAGTCCGGCGGCCGCTACGTGCACGTCATCGCCGACGGTGGCATGCGTACCGGTGGCGACATCGCGAAGGCGATCGCGTGCGGCGCCGACGCGGTGATGATGGGCAGCGCGCTGGCCCGCGCCCACGAGGCCCCCGGTCGGGGCTGGCACTGGGGGCACGGCAGCCACCACCCGGAGGTACCCCGCGGTACCCGTGTGCGGGTCGAGCAGGTCGGCAGCCTGGAGCAGGTGCTGCTCGGCCCGGCGCTCACCGACGACGGCACGACCAACCTGTTCGGGGCGCTGCGCCGCACGATGGCGCTGACCGGCTACTCCTCGATCAAGGAGTTCCAGCGGGTCGAGGTGATGGTCGCGCCGGCCATCCGTACCGAGGGCAAGGACCTGCAGCGCGGCCAGTCCGTCGGCATGGCGCGCTGACCGCTCCGGTCCGGGCATCACCGGCCCGGGTGCGGAGTTACACCTGGCATGGCCACTGCATCCTGGAACGGCACCGTGATCGCGTCCTCCGACGACACCGTCGTGGTGGAGGGCAGCCACTACTTCCCGCGCGAGGCGGTCACCGCCGCGCTACGCGAGTCCGACACGCACACCGTCTGCCCCTGGAAGGGCACTGCCTCCTACCTGTCTGTCGAGGTCGACGGACAGGTCAACACCGACGCCGCCTGGTACTACCCGGCTCCCAAGGACGCCGCGAAGCAGATCAAGGACCGTGTGGCGTTCTGGAAGGGCGTCGAGGTCACCGCCTGACGCCGGCCGGCCCGGCCCGGCTGGCTAGCCTGAGCGGGTGAGCGCCCACCTTTCGGCCGACGCCGACACCGTCCTGGTCGTCGACTTCGGGGCGCAGTACGCACAGCTGATCGCCCGGCGGGTGCGCGAGTGCCACGTCTACAGCGAGATCGTGCCGCACACGATCACTGCGGAGCAGATCCGGGCCCGGGCGCCGAAGGCCGTCATCCTGTCCGGCGGGCCCGCCAGCGTGTACGCGGCCGGCGCCCCGCAGGTCGCGGCCGGGCTGTTCGACACGGGCATCGCGACCTTGGGCATCTGCTATGGCTTCCAGGCGATGGCCGCCTCGCTCGGCGGCAGCGTTACCCGGACCGGCACCGCGGAGTACGGCCGCACCACGCTCGCGGTCCTCGACCCGGGCGTGCTGTTCGACGGCCTGCCCGCCGAGCAGTCGGTGTGGATGTCGCACGGCGACGCCGTCGCGCAGGCGCCGCCCGGCTTCACCGTCACCGCCACGACCGGCGCGACCCCGGTGGCGGGCTTCGAGGACAGCGTGCGCGGGCTCTACGGCGTGCAGTTCCACCCGGAGGTGCTGCACAGCACGTACGGCCAGGACGTGCTCAGGCGATTCCTGCTGGAGGCCGCCGGCTGCCGGCCGACCTGGACCACCCGGGGCGTCGTCGAGGAGCAGGTCCAGCGGATCCGCGCGCAGGTCGGCGGCAAACGTGTCGTGTGCGGGCTGTCCGGCGGCGTCGACTCGGCGGTGGCGGCGGCGCTGGTGCAGCGGGCCGTCGGCGACCAGCTCACCTGCGTGTTCGTCGACCACGGGCTGCTGCGCAAAGGCGAGGCCGAGCAGGTCGAGCAGGACTTCGTCGCGTCCACCGGCGTGCAGCTGCGGGTCGCGTCGGTCGCCGACCGGTTCCTCGCGGCGCTGGCCGGGATCACCGACCCGGAGGCCAAGCGCAAGGCGATCGGCCGTGAGTTCATCCGGGTGTTCGAGGCGGAGGCCCGGGCGCTCGAGGCCGAGGGCGGCATCGACTTCCTGGTGCAGGGCACGCTCTACCCCGATGTCGTCGAGTCCGGCGGCGGCACCGGCACCTCGACGATCAAGAGCCACCACAACGTCGGTGGGCTGCCGGACGACATGGCCTTCGAGCTGGTCGAACCGCTGCGCACGCTGTTCAAGGACGAGGTGCGTCGGGTCGGGCTCGAGCTCGGGCTGCCCGAGGCGATCGTCTGGCGCCAGCCGTTCCCGGGCCCCGGGCTCGGCATCCGGATCATCGGCGAGGTGACTGCCGAGCGCCTGGAGCTGCTGCGGGAGGCCGACGCGATCGTCCGCGAGGAGCTCACCCGGGCCGGCCTCGACCGGGAGGTCTGGCAGTGTCCGGTGGTGCTGCTCGCTGACGTCCGCAGCGTGGGCGTGCAGGGCGACGGCCGGACGTACGGCCATCCGGTGGTCCTGCGCCCGGTCAGCTCGGAGGACGCGATGACCGCGGACTGGACCCGGGTGCCCTA
>JAYVYM010000228.1:0-7885 GCA_043784245.1 Frankiales bacterium | reverse complement strand
CGAGTTGCGCAGCACGTGCCGGCGCATGACGGCTACCTCCCGCAGCCCCTTCGCCCGGGCGGTGCGGGTGTAGTCGGTGCGCATCGTGGTGACCAGGCTCGAACGCAGCACCCGACCGATCGACACCGCCGGCCCTACGGCGATCGCGAGTCCGGGCAGCAGCAGGTGCTGCAGGGCGTTGCTGAGGACGTCGGGTCGCGCGTGCAGCAGGGCGTCCACGGTGAGCAGACCTGTCGGTCCGGTGGGGGCGTCGCCGATGTCGGTGCGGCCGGTTGCCGGCAGCCAGCCGAGCTGTTGGTAGAACAGGACGATCCCGCCGATTGCCAGCAGGAACGCCGGCGCCGATGAGCCGACGAGCAGCAGCAGCCGGAACGCTCCGGCGCCGGGCCAGCGCAGGGTCGTGGCCACGGCGAAGACGGCGGCAAGCACAAGTGCGAGCAACAGCGCGAACAGGGTGAGCTCGACGGTGGCCGGCAGGAAGGTCCCGAGGTCGGTGCTGACCGGCCGGCGGGTGCGGTAGGAGGAGCCGAGGTCGCCGTGCACGAGGTGGTCGACGTAGCGCACGTACTGCACCGTCAGTGGGTCATCGAGGCCGAGGTTCTTCCGGGTCTGCAGGACGAGCTCGCGGGACGCCCCCGGTCCGAGCATGGTCTTGACCGGGTCGGCGGTGGAGCTCTGCTGGAGGGCGAAGAGCACGGCGGTGAGGGCGAGCAGGATCACGACGACGGCGGCGAGGCGCTTGGCGATGAGCATTGGCACGACAGGTCCTCCTCTCTAGTGACGGGACATCAGGTTGCGCAGGCCGTCGCCCGCGACGTTGGCGGCGAGCGAGAGCAGGGCCACGGCGATGCCGGGGACTACCGGGATCCAGTAGTCCTGCAGGAGATAGCTGAGGTTGCGGGCGGCGTCAGCGCCAAGCTCCGGAGCGGGCGCGGACTGGCCCAGTCCCAGGAAAGACAGCCCGGCCAAGGTGAGGACGAGCGTGCCGAGGTCCAGGCTGGCAGTGACGACGGCCGCGGGGACAGCCCCGGGCAGCAGGTGCTTCAGGGCGATGCGGACCTGTCCGGCGCCGGCGAGGCGGGCGGCTTCGACGTGCGGCCGGGCAGCCAGCGTGCGCACCTCGCCGCGAACGATCCGGGCGTAGAAGGGCCACCACACGATCGACAGGGCGAGCAGCGTGTGGAGCAGCCCCGGTCCGAGGGCAGCGACCACCGCGATGGCGACGACCGGGGCCGGCAGCGCCAGGAAGGCGTCGGTGACACGCATCAGGACGTTGTCGACCCAGCCGCCGCGTGCCCCGGCGATGAGCCCGATGATGCCGCCGACGAGCAGTCCGAGCGTCACGACGGCGATGGCCGACAGCCAGCTGGAGCGCAGGCCGTACAGCACCCGACTCAGGATGTCGCGGCCGACGCTGTCCGATCCCAGCAGGAAGCCCTCGGTGCCCGGCGGGGCGGTGGGGGTGCCGACCGGGATCAGCGGACCGTGTGGAGCCAGCAGCGGCGCGGCCAGGGCGATGACGGTGACCAGTGCGAGCAGGCTTACCGACAGCAGGTCTACCCGTCGCGACGTTTCCCGGGCGGCGCGGCTCCGGCGACCGCCCAGGACGGCAGTGGGCGCGAAGGCTTCAGCGACGGCCATCACAGCTCCCGGGCACGGATGCAGGCGACGCGGCGGATGTCGCCGTCGGGCAGCGCGCCAGCACCGACGTGCAGCCGTTCCAGGGGGACGTCCAGCTCGACCTCGCTGCAGGTCGGGATCGCCAGCGGGCAACGTGGATGGAACGCGCAGCCGCTCGGCACCGACAGCGGACTCGCCGGCTCGCCCTGCAGGGGGGGCGGCGCGACGCCGAGCTCGGGGACTGCCGCCAGCAGGGCCTTGGTGTACGGGTGCTTCGGGAAGCGGACGAGGTCCTCGGCGGCACCGAGCTCGACGATGCGGCCCAGGTACATCACGGCGATGCGGTCGGCGATGACCCGCGCCACCGACAGGTCGTGCGTCACGAACACGACGGCCATGCCGAGGTCGCGGCGCAGTTGCTGTATGAGGTTCAGCACGGTGGCCGCGAGGCTGACGTCGAGGGCGCTGGTGGGTTCGTCGCACAGCAGTACCTCGGGTGGGACGACGGTCGCCCGGGCCAGTGCCACGCGTTGGCGCTGGCCACCCGAGAGCTCGCCGGCACGGGCGCCGTGTACTGCGGCCGGCAGCCCAACCTTTTCCAGGGCCACCAGCGCCCGGGCCCGGCGGTCGGCCTTCGACAGCATCTCGGTACGCAGTCGTTCCTCGATCAGCTCACCCACTGTCAGCCACGGGGTGAGGGAGGCGCCGGCGTCCTGGAAGACCATCTGCGGGCGGCCGCCGCTGCCGAGCAGGACGTGGCCCTTCTCGGAGCGCTCCAACCCGGCAAGCACGCGCAGCAGGGTCGACTTGCCCGATCCGCTCTCACCGACGATCGCCACGGACTCGCCGGGCCGGACGTCGAGGGAGACCTTGCGCAGCGCGGCCAGCCGGGCCTTGCGCCCCCGCCCGGCGCGCACCCGGAAGGTCTTCTCGACCCCGCCGAGACGGGCCGCCCAGGAATCGCCGCGCTCCGGGGGCGATGCGACAGCGGGCTCCGGGTCAGCGGCGGGCTCCAGGGTGAGCTCGACGACGCGGGCAGCCTCGGCGAGGCAGGCCCGGCGGTGTGCCGGGTCCGTCCCGGTGGGCTCGGGGGAGGGCAGGACCTGCTCGCACGCCTGCATCACCAGTGGGCAGCGGGGCGCGTAGGCGCACCCGGGTAGTGCCGCGGCGGGGTCGGGCGGTGAGCCGGGCAGGGACTGGACAGGGCGGCCGCGGGCGGTCGCCAGCGACAGCCGTGAGCGCAGCAGGCCGGCGGTGTAGGGGTGCGCGGGCTGCTGGAGCACGGTGGCGGTCGGGCCCACTTCGGCGATCCGCCCGGCGTACATGACGGCAACGCGGTCGGCCACCTGCGCGGCGACGCCCAGGTCGTGGGTGATCAGCAGGACGCTGCAGCCGACGTCGTCCCGCAGTCGTCGCAACAGCGCCAGCACCTGCGCCTGGACTGTGACGTCCAGGGCCGTCGTCGGTTCGTCGGCGACGACCAGTGCAGGGTCTCCGGCCACGGCCATCGCGATCATGACCCGCTGTCGGAGTCCGCCGGAGAGCTCGTGCGGGAAGCTGGTGAGCCGCCGCGCCGGCTCGGGGATGCCGACGGCGCGAAGCAGGCGCAGCGCCTCCGCGCCGGAGCCCGCCGCCTCGGCAACCTGCCTGCCGATCCGCATCGTGGGGTTCAGGGAGGTCATCGGGTCCTGGAACACCGCACCCATGGAGCTCTTGCGGACCTGCCGGCGCTCGTCGGCGGTGGCGGTGAGCATGTCGGTTCCACCCACCCGGACGACGCCGCTGGTACGCGGCCGGGACACCTCGGGCAGCAGACCCAACAGGGCCAGGCTCAGCACGCTCTTGCCGGAGCCTGACTCGCCGACCAGGCCGAGGACCTCCCCGGCGCGGATCTCCAGGTCAATCCCGCGGATTGCCTCGAGCCGCCGACCATTGCGGGTGAAGCCGACGTGCAGGTCGCGAATCTCAGCGACCGGGGGCTGGCTCGCGGCGCGTGTTGGAGTGCGCAAAACCGGTGCGGCTGTCAACACGATGTCGGTGCGGGGCTGCGGGTCATGGGACTCCTCCGTCGGACCAGCGCCGACCGTGGGGCAGCCGGCAAGGACTGTCTCCCGGGCTTTTGTCCCGCCGTGGAGTGACACCGCCGGTCCTTCCGGCCAGCCCACCTGCACCTCTCGGACCAGACCCGACGGACGTGTCGACCGGCGGCGGAACCCTAGGCGCGCCCCACCTGAGTGGGTCAGTTATGAGTCCATCACCAGGCCGTGACTGGCGGTTTCCACTGGTGTTCCAGTCGTGTGAACAGTCGCGTGCGATCACGGCGGACCTCATAGGTTGAGGAGGTAGCGGCGGCGCTCCCAGTCGGTGACCTCCCAGTGGTAGGAGTCCCACTCGGCGCGCTTCATCGCTGCGTACTCCTTGACCAGCTGGGGGGCGAAGACTGAAGCGACGAGCGGGTCCTGCTCGAACGCCTCGGTCGCCTCCAGCAGCGTGCGAGGCAGCTGCACCGCGCCTTGACGGTCGGTTGTCCATTCGTAGGTCGTTGCCTCGACCGGGTCGCCGGGGTCGAGCCCGAGCGCGATCCCCTCCAACCCGGCGGCGAGCATCAATGAGAACGCCAGGTAGGTGTTGGCGGCCGAGTCCACCGCCCGGTTCTCCAGGGCCGGCCGGTTGGCCGGCAGCCGGACCATGCAGGAACGGTTGTTGTGCCCGTACGCCGCCCAGACCGGCGCCCAGGAGATCGAGCCGTCGGCCAGCCGCGGGGCGAGCCGCTTGTAGGAGTTGACGGTGGGGGTGGCGACGGCGGCGATGGCGGGCGCGTGCTTGAGCAGGCCGGCGGTGAACGCGTACGCCGTCTTGCTCCAACCCTTTCCGGCCGGGTCGTCGGCGTCGCGGAACAGGTTTCGGCCGGTCCCGCTGTCCTCCAGGCTGATGTTGAAGTGGTGCCCGGACCCCCAGCCGCCGGTCACCGGCTTGGGCATGAAGGTCGCAAACAGTCCGCACTGCTTGGCGATCTGCCTCGCCATCAGCCGGAACAGCGAGATCCGATCTGCGGTTTCCAGCGCCGGCGCGTAACCGAAGTCGAACTCGAACTGCCCGCTGCCGCCTTCGTGGTCGAAGCTGTAGACCCCAAACCCAAGCTCGCCCATCGCGTCGACCATCCGGTCCAGGTAGGGCATCGCGTCCAGGGTGCTCTCCAGGTCGTAGGCCGGCGTCGGCGTGAGCTGTCCGCTGGCCGCCATCGGCACCAGCTCGTCGGTCACGTCCTTGACCGGCTGGAAGACGTAGAACTCGGTCTCGACGCCGAGGTTGGCCACGACCCCCTGCTCGGCAGCGGCTGCGACCTGCCTCTTCAGGGCAGACCGCGGGCACAGCGCGAACGGCTCGCTGCCGCCGTAGGCGAGGTCAGCGGCCATCCAGGCGAAGCGGCGGTCCCACGGCAGGACCTGCAGGGTGCTGATGTCGGGCAGGGCGACGCACTCGTCCTCGTACGGGTTCATCTGGCCCAGGTCACCCATGCCGCGGGGGGTGTAGCGCTCCGAGCCGGCGAGCAGCTGCGGCAGATGGTCGATCGGGACGACCTTGGACTTCGAGCGGCCGTTGACGTCGATCCACCCGCCGGTGGCGTACTTGACGCCCCGGTCCCGCAGCGTGGCGGCCAGGCTGGCGTGGTCCTCGGAAAGGCTGTGCACGGTGTCCACGGGCGCTCCTTACAGAGTTGATGGTTGGTGGCTGAGGGAGGGTGCGTCGGCAACGCCGAGCGGGGGCTCTTCGAGGCGGCCGCGCTCCACGAGCTCCGCCACGGCTGCGGCGCTCCGGCGCAGGAGCTGCTCGCCGAGCTCGGCGCTGGCATGCGAGGGCCGGCCGGTGACGCCGTTGGTCGACAGCGACGGGGCGGTGTAGCGAAAGACGAGCCCCCCGCTGCGGTCCTCGTCATCGGCGTCAGCGATGCGGTCGCTGTGCACCAGCTGCGGGGCGAGCGCCATGACCAGCGACGTCTCAGCCCGGTTGGCGTGGATGTCGTTTCCGTCGGCGACCGCTTCGGCGTGGACCTGCGGGTCGCAGGCCCACCAGTCGACGGTCCCGACCCGCAGCTGTGGCGCGTACAACCGCAGCCAGTCCGTTGCCGTGCCGATGGTGGCGGTGTTGCCCAGGTGCGCATTGACGAACAGCAGCCGGCGCAGGCCCGAGGCGCCGGCCCAGGAGGCATAGCCCTTGAGGACCTCGGCAAGCAGGGCCGGGCTCAGCGACAGCGTCCCCGGCAGCACGGTGCCGTGTCCGTAGCTCACACCGACCGGCACCGCGGGCAGCACCAGTCCACCGCACAGCTCAGCCGCTCGTTCGCAGATCCCGATGGCGATCAGCGTGTCCGTACCGGTTGGCAGGTGCGGCCCGTGCTGCTCCGTGGCACCGACCGGTACCAGCCCGACCTCGGTGTCGCAGCTCGTCAGTGCCTGCTGCAGGTCGGGCCAGGCGGTGTCCTCCCACCGCAGCACGCTCACTCGACCTCCCCCCGCTGGCGGCCCTGCCGGCCGAACGACGACAGGCCCAGCGAGCCGTCGGGGAGCACCAGCTCTCCCGAGGCGATCCGCTCCCGCAAGTAGCCGAAGCTCTGCGCCGTCTGCGCGAACAGGTGGGCACCGGCGACCAGCGGTGGGTGCGACGCAGCGCCCGGCTCGACGAACTGCGGGAGGGGCGCCACCAGCGTGTCGTGGTCGACGTTGAAGAACAGCGGGAACGACCATCGCTCCTGGGTGACCTTGCGAACCCGGTGCGTGGTCGCGACGAAACGTCCGTTGGTCCAGGTCTCCAGCACATCGCCCACATTGACGATGAAGGCGTCTGGCAACGGCGGCACGTCGACCCACTCGCCGGCGGCGTTGAGCACCTCCAGCCCCGGGGCCGTCGGCTTGAGCAGCGTGAAGCACTCGTAGTCGGTGTGGGCGCCGGCGCCCACCGCGTCGCGGGCGGTGGCGTCGTACGGATAGTGCAGGAGCCGCAGCTGGCTGGGGGGCTTGGTGACGTGCTCGTCAAAGGCGTCCGGGGCCTCGCCGAGTGCGAGGGCGAAGCCGCGGAGCAGGTCTCGGCCCAGGGCTATGACGGCTTCGTACCAGCAGGTGCAGGCGTCAGCGAAATCCGGCACGTCCGGCCACTGGTTGGGGCCGAGCATGCGTCCGGCCAGATAGTCGGGGTCGTTGGCTGGCAGGTCACGGCCCAGGTCGAAAGCCTCCTTCAGGTCGACGGTGCCGCCCGCGAAGACCTCCTCGCCGACCGGGACGTAGCCGCGGTGGTTGCTGGACAGCCCGATCCAGGTACGCATCTTGACGTCCACCGGCAGCGCAAAGAACGCCCGGGTGACCCGCAGCAGGTCAGCGAACAGGGCTGGGTCGACGCCGGTACCGGTGACGTACAGGAAGCCCACTTCGCGGGCTGCCCGGCCAAGTTCCTGCGCGACCCGCGCGTGCTCGTCGGGGTCATCGCCACGTAGCCCGGAGACGTCGATGACGGGGACCTCGGCGAAGCCGGTCAGGCCACTCATGCGCAGGCTCCTTGCGCTGTCACGGGCAGGTCGGCGAGGTCGCCCTCGATCTCGAGCACCTCCCAGCAACGGCGTACGACGCCCCCGTGCGGGGCCTGCTCCGCGGTGTGGACGTCGTCCCCGGCAGCCCAGAGCATCAGCAGCACGCCTCGGCGCCACGGCAGGTTCGCGCGCTCGAGAACGACGCCGGTGTCGGTCAGCCGGCCTATCGCGACTTCCGCGTCGGCCAGGTCGAGGGCGTCCTCGTGGACAACCGGCCCCGCTCCGGTGGGCGCCGGGGCGGGGTGCCCACGGGCCCAGCCGAGGTCGCCTCCTACCCGGACCAGGACGGCCGGCGCGCCGGTCGTCCGTTCGCGCAGCAGCAGCGCAGCGACAGGAGTGGCGACTGCCGGGCTGCGGTGCCAGTGCTCGACGTAGCTGCCGTGTCGCCCGGTCTCGACAAGGTGAGTGCCGTGGTCGTGCAGGGCACCTTCGTCGGGGGAACCGGTCGGCGGCGAGACGTCGACCAGCCGCTCCCAGCGCGCCCAGGGCCCGTCTGCGAGCAGTCTCCCGGCGAAGCCCGAGATCGTGTTCTCGGCAGGGTTGCGCTCCTGCACCTGGGTCGCGTGGACCGCCGGTGACGGGACCGGCAGGCGCAGGTCGACGAAGAGGCTGCCGGCCTGCAGCCAGGTGACGTCGGTCGTGGTGTCGACGATGGCCTGGTCACCCGTGCCGCTGACCAGCAGC
>JAYVYM010000227.1:0-39875 GCA_043784245.1 Frankiales bacterium | reverse complement strand
TCCTCTACACCTCCGGCACGACCGGCAGCCCGAAGGGCGTCCTGCTCACCCACGACATGCTGCTGCGCACGGCGTACGGCAGCGCCTACGGTCGGGCCTTCCAGGATGGCCGCCGGATCCTGTTCTCGCTGCCGATGTACCACGTGTACGGCTACGTCGAGGGCCTGCTCGCAGCCCTGTTCGTCGGCGGCTCGGTCGTGCCGCAGCTCGCCTTCGACCCGGTCCACACCCTGCAGGGCATCGAGCGCCACGGGGCCGACGACGTCCTGCTCATCCCGGTGATGACGATGGCCGTCCTCGACGCACTGCGCGAGGGCAGCTACGACCTGTCCAGCCTGACCTCGGTGATCTCCTCGGGCGGCCAGTCGCCGGAGTGGATCTGGGCGCAGATCTTCGCCCTGCTGCAGCCCCGGGAGGTCACGACCGGTTATGGCATGAGCGAGACCACCGCCTCCACCACGGTCACCCGGCCCGACGACCCCCGCGAGCGCCTGCTCACCACCAACGGCCGGCTGCGTGACGTCGGGATCGCCGGTGACCCCGGGCTCGGTGGCCGCCTTGCGGTGTACCGGGTTGTCGACCCCGAGACCTCGCAGGAGCTGCCGCGGGGTTCGGTCGGCGAGCTGCTCGTCAAGGGGCCGGGTGTCACGCCCGGCTACTACCGAAAGCCCGAGGAGGACGCCGCGGCCTTCGACAGCGACGGCTGGCTGCGTACCGGTGACCTGGGGCGGCTCGACGACGACGACTACCTCACCCTCGTCGGGCGCAAGAAGGACTGCTACCGCTGCGGCGGGGAGCAGGTCGTCCCGAAAGAGATCGAGGACGTCCTCACCGGGCATCCGGCCGTCGTCCAGGCGCACGTCGTCCCGCTGCCGGATCGGCGGATGGGCGAGGTCGGGGTGGCGTACGTCGTGCTCCGCGGGGGGGCGCCGGTCACGCCGGAGGAGCTGCGGGTGTACTGCGCGGAGCGGCTCGCGAAGTTCAAGGTGCCCAGGTACGTCCTGCCGATCGACGCCGGAGACGTCCCGTCGACGCCTAGTGGCAGACCCCGCAAGTTCCTGCTCGCCGAGCGGGCCCTCGCCGACCTGGGGCAGCCGTGACCGCCAAGGTGGCGATCGTCACCGGCGCCGCTCGCGGGATCGGGGCCGCGATCGCCGTCCGGCTGGCCGCGGACGGTCTCGACATCGCCGTGCTCGACCTGGAGGAGGCCGCCTGCGCCGCGACCGTGCTGGCCGTGACGAGCCACGGACGCCGGGCGCTCGCGGTCGCGGCGGACGTCAGCGACGAGCAGTCCGCGGGCGCGGCCGTGCAGCGGGTGGCGGACGAGCTCGGGCCGCCCGTGGTGCTGGTCAACAACGCCGGGGTGCTGCGCAACGGGCTGATGTTCAAGATGAGCGTCGCCGACTGGGACACCGTGCTCGACGTCAATCTCAGAGCAGCCTTCCTGATGAGCCGGGAGGCGCAGCGGCACATGACGCCGGCCCGCTGGGGGCGCATCGTGAACCTGTCCAGCATCGCCGCCCTGGGCACCGTCGGGCAGGCCAACTACGCCGCCGCCAAGGCCGGCCTGTTCGGCTTGACCAGGACGATGGCGCTGGAGCTGGGTCCGTACGGCATCACCGCCAACGTCGTCGCGCCCGGCTTCACGGTGACCGAGATGACCCGGTCGATGGCCGAGCGGGCCGGTCGGACGCTGGCGGACGTCGAGCGCGACATGCTCCGCGACATCCCGGTCGGCCGTTCCGGCCGGCCCGAGGACATCGCGCACGCGGTGGCCTTCTTCGCCGACGAGCGCTCGGGCTTCATCACCGGCCAGGTGCTGTACGCCGCCGGTGGTCCGCGCGGCTGAGACCGCTTACCTCGTCGTCCAGATCCCGCCGTCGACCGGCAGCACGGCTCCCGTCACGTACGCGCCGGCCCGGCTGGCCAGGTACACGGCCGCGCCGGCCATGTCGTCGTCGCGACCGATCCGACCGAGCGGCGAGGTCGCGGCGATGGCGTCCCCGTGCTCCTGCAGGGTCGCCGCCATCATTCGCGACGGGAACGGCCCCGGGGCGATCGCGTTGACGGTGACGTGCCGCGGCCCCAGCTCCTTGGCCAGTACGCGGGTCAGGTGATGCACGGCGGCCTTGGTCGAGGAATAGGAGTAGGTCGAGAGCTCCGGCACCCGCAGACCGTCGATGCTGCCGATGTTGATGATCCGCGAGGGTTCGTCCGCGGTCGCAGCGGCCGTCAGCAGCGGCAGGCACGCCCGGGAGAGGAAGAACGGTGCTTTGAGGTTGAGGTCGACGACCTTGTCCCACCCCGACTCCGGGAAGGTCTCCAGGGCCTCGCCCCACGTCGCGCCGGCGTTGTTGACCAGCACGTCGAGGTGGTCCTCCCGGTCCGCGACCTCCGCCGCCAGTCGTAGGCACTCCTGCTCGCGGGACACGTCGGCGGGCAGGCTGACCACCTGGCCGTACGGCGCGAGCTCCTGCACGGCCTGCTCGCCGGCCTCGGCCTTGCGGGAGCTGACGTAGACGCTCGCACCGGCCTGCAGCAGGCCCCGCGCGACCATCAGCCCGATGCCGCGGGTACCCCCGGTCACCAGGGCGACCTTGCCGGTGAGGTCGAACAGGTTCATCAGTGCTCCGCTGGTCGGCGCCGGCTGTCCGCAGGCGCGAGGACGCGACCGTAGCCGCCCCCCGAGCGCGCAGGCACCGGCCCGACGCGGTACCGGTCTGATCAACGTACCCGTTGACGGGATCGGGGACTGTCTCTACCGTGACAGGCCGGACACGCGCGAGGAGACCCGCATGACGCAGCCCGTCCAGAACGCCACCGTCGTCGACGTCGTCGTCGTGGGTGCCGGCTTTGCCGGGCTGCGCAGCCTGCACACCCTGCGGGAACGCGGTCTGCGCGTGGCCGTTCTCGAGGCCGGCAGCGATGTCGGCGGCGTGTGGTTCTGGAACCGCTATCCCGGGGCCCGCTGCGACGTGGAGAGCTACGACTACTCCTACTCCTTCTCCGAGGAGCTCGAGCAGGAGTGGCGCTGGAGCGAGCGCTACGCCACCCAGCCGGAGATCCTGCGTTACATCCACCACGTCGCCGACCGCTTCGACCTGCGGCGCGATGTGCACCTCCACCAGCGGATGACGCAGGCCGCCTGGGACGAAGCCGACGGGCGCTGGTCGGTGCGGACCGAGGCCGGCGCCCTGTGGAGCGCCCGCTACGTCGTCATGGCCACCGGGCAGCTGTCGACCACGAAGAACCCCGTACTGCCTGGTCAGGAGCTGTTCACCGGCGAGATCCACCACTCGGCGCGCTGGCCCGAGAGTGTCGATTTCGCCGGCAAGCGGGTCGGGATCATCGGCACCGGCTCCTCAGGCATGCAGATGATCCCGATCCTGGCCGAGCAGGCAGCGCACCTCACGGTCTTCCAGCGCACCGCCAACTTCAGCGTGCCGGCCACCAACGGCCCACTCACCGACGAGCGGGATGCGGAGGTCAAGGCGACGTACCGGCAGCGCCGCGAGGCGGCCCGCAACTCCCCCAGCGGGCTGTCGGTGCCGGCCAACCGGCAGTCGGCACTCGAGGTGGGCAGCGACGAGCGCACCGCGCACTACGAGCAGTCCTGGACGCACGCCGGGTTCGGCTTCGCGCTGGCCTACTACGACCTGCTGCGCGACCAGCAGGCCAACGACACCGCAGCCGACTTCATCCGTAGCAAGATTGCCGGCGCCGTCCAGGACCCGCAGACCCGCGAGCAGCTGATGCCGCGGGACTTCCCGTTCGCCGCGAAGCGCCCCTCGGTGGACAGCGGCTACTTCGAGACGTTCAACCGAGACAACGTCACGCTCGCCGATATCCGCAGCCACCCGATCCAGGAGATCACCCCGACCGGCATCCGGACCTCGGCCGCGCACCACCAGCTCGACATGATCGTCTTCGCGACCGGTTTCGACGCCCTGACCGGTTCGTTGCTGCGCCCGGAGATCGTGGGCCGCGACGGCGTGACGCTCGCGCAGAAGTGGTCGGGCGGGCCGGCCACCTATCTCGGGGTCATGGTCTCCGGATTCCCGAACCTGTTCATCATCGCCGGGCCCGGCAGCCCGTCGCTGCTCAGCAACGTGCTGCTGTCCACCGAGCAGCACGTCGACTGGATCGCCGACCTGCTGACACACGTCCGCGCCGAGCACGCCACCGTGGTCGAGCCGACCGAGGACGCTGAGCGCGGCTGGGTCGCGCACGTCAACGAGCGCGCCCAGGAGACCCTCTACCCGCTGGCAAGGTCGTACTACAACGGCGACGAGGTGCCCGGCAAGCCGCGGGTCTTCATGCCGTACGTCGGCGGGGTCCGCGGCTACCGCCGGATCCTGGAGAAGGTGGTCGCCGACGGCTACGACGGCTTCACCCTGCGCCGGGCCGGTGCGGACCTGCAGGACGCCTGACCAGTTGGTGTGTCGGCCGGCTCAGCTGTGCAGGGCCCCCGCCCACCGCCAGTCGCCCTCGGGGCCGAGGTACTCCACTCGCTGTACCTCCTGTTCTGGCCCCTCCTCGTCGACCGCCCAGGTCAAGGCCTTCGCGTGCTCGGCGAACTCGTTCTCCGCGACGATGTCGCCCATCGCGTCGAGGAATCGGTACCGGGTCATGTCCGGGACCGTAGGGCAGCCCGGCCACGGTAGCGAGCACCCGGGCCGGCAAGGCTTGCTGCGCCGGTGCCCCGAGGTCTAGCGTCCGCAGCGCGAAACCGGCCCGGGGTCACGCGCGATGCGGGCACCGATGGCGGCCGGTGCCGGGGATGTGGGGCTGATCATGGTGGACACGGCGGAGCAGTACGTCACGACGGCCAGAGCTGTCGGCCGGGATGCGGTCTTCATTCGGCACCGCATGAAGAGCCCGCGGGTCGCCGAGTCGGCGTACGTCGCGCCGACGGCCGTGCTGTGCGGGGACGTCACGGTCGGCCCGCACAGCCGGGTGCTGTTCGGGGCGGTGGTCACTGCCGAGGGCGGTCCCGTCGAGATCGGTGCGCATTGCGTGATCATGGAGAACGCCGTCGTTCGCGGGGTGCCGCGGCACCCGATGCGGCTCGGCGACCACGTCCTGGTCGGCCCGCACGCCTCGCTGACGGGGTGCGTGGTCGAGGGTGAGACCAGAATCGGCACCGGGGCCGTGGTGTTCAACGGCGCCCGCATCGAGGTGGGGGCAGAGGTCGAGTTCCACGCGGTCGTGCACGTCAACACCGTCGTGGGCGGTCGCGTGGTCGTGCCGATGGGCTGGTTCGCCGGCGGCGACCCGGCCCAGCTCGTCCCGCCCGGCGAGTGGGAGCGCATCCGCGACCTGATCGGCCCGCTGGACTACCCCGGCACGGTCTTCGGCGTCGGGGAGACCGACAACGCGATGCCCGACATCACCCGGCGCTACGCCCGCGGGCTCGCCCTGCACAGCCAGGACCACGTGCTGCCCGCGAACCAGCACGACCTCCTCCCGGTCGCGCACCGCTGAGCTCACCGTCGTCGGCCCGCGGGGGGTCGCTCAGGTGAACAGCCGACGGCTACCGTCTGCAGTCAGGGCGGTGCTGGTCAGCGCCCCGTCGTCCACCACCCGGGGGAACAGATCGCGCCTGCGCTGCAGCAGCGCGACGACCTTCTCCCCGATCGTGCCGGTCGCGACCAGCCGGTAGACCAGGAGCTGGGGGAGCCGGCGGGCCGCTCCGGGCGAGCCACCGCCGGTGAGCAGGACCGCGGCGACGTGCCTGCAGTCCTGCTGCATCGGGCAGCTGGCACTCGTTCTGCAGAGGTGTTCAGCGCTGCTTGGCGGCCCGGTAGTACTTGCGATAAATCACCTTGTAGAACGGCACGAGCCGCGGGATGTCGCGCAGGCCGGGGATCCAGGGCAGCGCAAGCTGCAACAGCATGCCGACGATGACAATAAGGGTGCCCACCCACAGGTCGGCCGCCGCAGAGCCAACGATCAACGGGATGTGGTACGGGATGGCGTACAGGATCAGCCAGAACTGGCCCGGGTAGTTCCACAGCTCGTTCATGACGCCCCACTGGTCGCCGGTCAGGCCCTGGCCCGCCGCAACCGTGCTCCAGACGTTTCCGTCGCTGTAGAACATCGTGGCCTTGTACGGGTTGGTCGTGATCTGCGTACCGCTGCTGCTCAGAAAGCCGTCCAGCGAGCCGTTCCGCGCCATCGTCAGCTCAGCCTGGACGAGCGTCGCGACCGGACCGTAGTCGCCGGGCGCCACGTCGATCTTCGCGTTGTCGACCGACCCCTTGCCGAGGGCGTCGGTATAGGTCTTGAGCCAGGTCGCCTGCTGGTCGGAGACCAGCGCATCGGCGGCGACACCGCCCGCCACGCTCCCCCCGGCAGCCTGGTACTGCGTCAGCGCGTCAGCCACCGCCGGGTCATAGGGGGCGACGGTGCGACCGAGCGGCGCCAGCACGAAATCGCTGGCGGTGTTGATCGGCTGTGTCAGGCCGAACAGGCTGTGCGCGATGCCGGCCAGCGACACCCGACCGATGTGCTGTGAGGCGCCGGCGGTCGTGTTGAACGGCGGCCCGTAGGTCGCAGTGGCCGAGGACCCGTCGAGCTCGGTGACCACGGTGGCGGCGAAGTCCATCGCGCCACCGTTCGGGTCGCTGACACCCTTGTCGTCCGTGGTCGGCGAGGTGACCCAGTACTGCGCGGTGAACGCGGCTCCCGGCGTGGACGGGGGGCCCCCGGGGTACTGCAGGCCGCCGTTCGGCGAACCGAACAGGATCGAGGCGGTCACGACCAGGACCGCGACGACCAGCACGGCGACGGTGCCCTCGAACAGCAGGTCGTACTTCCGCTCGGGACCGGTCCAGTGCCGCAGCGGGTGTCTGCGCAGGCGCGTCATCGCGAGCCGCCCGGGACCGTCACCGGCTGCGACCCGGTCGGCTGCGCAGGGACCCCCTGCGCGGCTACCGGGGCCGTCGTGTCTAGCCGCACCGCAGGAGTGTCGTCCGCGACCTCCAGGTACTCGGCCCCGGGCGGCGGGGCGACCCCACGGCGGCGGATCTGGCCAAGATGGATGAGCACGATGAAGCCGAGCAGGCCGGAGGTCACGACAACATGCAGGGTGAACTGCTGGCCGACGTCCATGACGTTCCAGATGGCGCCGATACCCATGGCGTTGAAGGCGTCCTTGGCCTGCTGCGCCACATACTGGCCGTCCCAGTTGGTCATCATCAGGAAACCCGTGAAGGACGTGACGACAGAGAGCAGGAAGGCCAGCACCCCGGTGACCCAGGTGAAGCCCCGGCCACCGCGCCACGCCATCGTGAAGTAGCTGGCCAAGGCGTGCACCGCCATGAAAAGGAAGAAGGCCTGGACACCCCAGAAGTGGACGCTGTTGACACTCGCGCCGAGGGTGCTGGTGTGCCACCACTGCACGCCACCCACCGCGAGGACGACCCCACTGACGATGACGACGAGCAGCGACCCCAGCGTCAGGACACCCATCGTGTACAGCATCGAGGAGACATAAGAGGGCTCCCGGTCCGGGAGCAGTCGCCGCAGCGGAAGGTTGCGCACCAGCAGGCTGCGCGCCCACGGCGACGGCGTCGTCCAGGAGAACGCCTCGCGCCCGTCGACCGCGGTCACCGAGTCCGCAGCGCGCACGTCCGAGCTCACTGCTCCACCTCGCTCCCGGGGAGGTTGACGAACGCGCCAATGACAAACACTGCCGCGACGACGACGAACATGACGACATTGGAGTACTTCATGACGAACCAGTCGCCGAAGGTCAACGCGCGGTAGCCCCCGTCACCGACCAGGTTGAAAACGGGTCCCCACAACTGATCGATCACAAGACCTCCTGAATGGCGCGTGGGCATCCCGGCTGCTGCCGCTGGCCCGCCCGCAGGCAATGGATACACCGGCCGCAGGAATACGCAGACCGGATCGTTGTCGCCATTCGCGTCCGACACCGAGCGACTC
The DNA here is from genome assembly GCA_043784245.1 of Frankiales bacterium. GTDB lineage: Bacteria > Actinomycetota > Actinomycetes > Mycobacteriales > SCTD01 > JAYVYM01. Next base: position 31,925 of record JAYVYM010000227.1, on the reverse strand, counting down.
GCTCGCGGCGGCGCGACTTGCGCAGCGCCACCGTCACGGACCAGCTGATGATCCCAGCCGGCTCACCTTGCGGGTAACCGCGGCTGCTGTCAACTATGCGGCCGGTGCGCCGGTACTGAAGTAGGCAGCTCGGCGACGCAGATGCCGGCGTCGGCTGTACGCGCGCCGGGTCGGGGCAGGACCCGCAGCCGCGCCGTAGAACAGCCGCTTGCCACCTTCGATCAGCGCGAGGTAGCAGACGACCATCCCGGCCAGCGCGGCGAAAAAGGCCACTGGCAAGGGCTGGAAGCCCAGGGTGTGCGCCAGCGGGGTGGCCGGCAGCAACGCACCGACGATGACGACGGCCAGTGCGGACAGCGTCAACGGCAGGCTCGGGTGGCTGCGGAAGAACGGGATCCGCCGAGTCCGGATCGCGAAGATCACCAGCGTCTGGGTGGCGAGCGACTCGACGAACCAGCCGGAGCGAAACTGCGCCGGGCCGGAGTGGAACACGTACAGCATGACGCCGAAGGTCACGAAGTCGAACACCGAGCTGAGCGGACCGAAGTACAGCATGAACCTGCGGATGAACGCAATGTCCCAGTGCGAGGGCTTGCGAAGCTGCGCCGCATCGACGTTGTCGGTCGGAATGGCGAGCTGGCTGGTGTCGTACAGCAGGTTGTTGAGCAGGATTTGCGACGGCAGCATCGGCAGGAAGCTGAGGAACAGCGAGGCGCCGGCGGCGGAGAACATGTTGCCGAAGTTGCTCGAGGTGCCCATCAGCACGTACTTGATGGTGTTGGCGAAGATCCGGCGGCCCTCGACGACCCCGTCGGCGAGCACATCCAGGTCCGTCTCCAGCAGGATCACGTCGGCGGCGTCTTTCGCGACATCGGTGGCGGTGTCGACCGAGATCCCGACGTCGGCCGCATGCAGCGCGAGCGCATCGTTGACGCCGTCGCCGAGGAACGCGACACCGCCACCGGTCCGGCGCTGGACGGCGACAATGCGCGCCTTGTGCTCGGGAGTCACCCGGGCGAACACCGTGGTTCGGGCGATCTCGGCGGCGAGCCGGGTGTCGTCGAGCTCGTCCAGATCGGCCCCGGTCAGCGCGGCTTCGCCCACCCCCAGCCCCAGGTCGGCGCATACCTTGACGGCGACCGCCGGGTTGTCGCCGGTGACGACCTTCACCGAGATCCCCAGCTCGGCGAGCCGGCGCAACGCCTGAGCGGCGTCGGTCTTCGGCGGATCCAGGAACACCAGCAGTCCCTGCAGGTGCAGGCCTTGCTCATCGGCTGCGCAGGGAGCGCGAGGATCGGCGACCGATCGGGTCGCGACGGCGACAACCCGGTTGCCGGCTGCGAACTGGGCCGCGAGCTCCGTGCGGGCGCCGGCCGGCACGTCGAGGCAGCGCTCGAGCACATTCTCCGGGGCGCCCTTGGTGACCAGGGTCAGCTGCCCGGCCGCGTCGCGCACCAGGACCGAGACCATCGCGCGGTCGTGGTCGAAGGGCAGCACCCCCAGCCTGGTGTACGCCGACAGAGCCTCGTGCTCGCGACTGGCTGCCGGGGCCAGCCACAGGGCCTGGTCGAGCGGGTTACCACCGACGCCATGACCGGCCGGGCCACTCGCGTTCTCGGTGCTGAGCAACCCCCAGCGCAGCACAGCAGCCGAGTCCTCAGGGTCGCTACCAGTGGCTGTGGCGCGGGTGAAGTCAATTCGGCCGACCGTCAACGTGCCGGTCTTGTCGGTGAACAGCACGTCGACGTCGCCGAGGTCCTCGATGCAGACCAGCCGCTTGACCAGCACCTTGCGTTGCCGCATCCGCCGGGAGCCCGCGGCCAGGCTGGTGGACACCACCGCCGGTAGCAGCTGCGGCGTGATGCCGACGGCGATCGCGAGAGAGAACAGCAGGGCGTCCAGGACCGGCTTGTGCAGCACCACATTGATCAAGAAGATCGCGGACGTGAGGGCGCCACCCACGTACACCAGCAGCATCGAGAACCGCCGCAGCCCGACCTGGAACTCGGTGTCCAGAGGGTGGGTGTCGAGTCCGGCGGCGATCTTCCCGAACTCGGTCCGGGCCCCGGTGGTCACGACGACCCCGCTGCCGCTGCCGCTGTGCACGACGGTCCCCATCAGCGCGCACCCGGTCAGCTCGGCGAGCGCCGTCCTCGCGGGCACCGGCTCCACGTCCTTGGCGACGGGCAGCGACTCACCGGTCAGGACCGACTCGTCGCACTCGAGCCCGGCAACCTGGAGCAGCCGCAGGTCGGCCGGCACGATGTTGCCGAGCTGGAGCTCGACGAGGTCACCGGGGACCAGCGTCGTGACGTCCACCGCCACCGGAGCCCCGTCGCGAACGACCACGACCTCGTGGCTGATGGAGGAGTGCAGCGCCTCGGCGGCCTTCTCGGCGCGGTACTCGTTGACGAACCCCAGCCCCACGGACAGCGCGACAATCACCCCGATGATCACCGCCGCGCTGCGCTCACCGGCGGCGTACGACGCCACCGCGGCTATCAGCAGCAGGCCGAGCAAGGGCGAGCGCAACTGGTGCCAGAGCACCGGCAGCACCCGCGCGTGGTGTGAGGCCACCGCGTTAGGTCCCCATCGCGCCTGCCGTTCCGCGACGTCACGACCGCTGAGTCCGTGGGTACTGACGCCCAGGGCCGCGAGTACTTCGTCAGCTGTCAGGCTGGCGCCATCGACGATGCCGGTGAGGGATCGGTCCGGGCGGGCGGGCGCCGCGGTCGTCATGTCCGGCGACCAGCCGGCCGATCTGCGGTGGCTACAGCAGGCCGCCGAGCCGGATCGCCTGGTCGGCCTGGTCGGCATCGACGTAGACCTGGTACTGCTCGGCCTCCACGCCCTTGACGCTGGCAAAGTCCCGGCGCCCGTGGGTGGCACGGTGGGCGAAGTAGCCGAACAGGGCCCACCAGAACGCACCGATGATGACGCTGCCGAGCACATTCGCGAACGAGGTGGATCCCGCGCTGAACAAGTTGATCAGAATGCCGATCAGCAGTCCGATCCAGGCGCCGGTGGCGGCGCCGGCCAGCGCGGCCCTACCGCTGGTGAGGCGACCGGTGACGTACTCCACCGAGCGCAGGCCGTTGCCGACGATCCGGACGTGCTCGACCGGGAAAGCGTTGTCGGACAGCTTGTCGACCAGCTGCTCGGCACCGGCGTACGTCGGGAAGGTCGCCAGCAGGTGTTGCGGCTTGGCCGTGAGCGCTGCGGCGCGGAACGGCGCGTCGGAGGGTTGAAGCGGGCTGACCATCGGGACTCCTCTAGCGGTCTGGCGGGGCAAGTTCGGGAACTTTCAGGAGGTCAGCCGCGCAGCGGGAACACTGGGGCGCTGCCATTGGGGGCGTCGGTAGCTGTCGCCGGCGGCGTACCGGCGTCCTGCGTCCCCGGCACCGGACGTGCTGCGCCGGCCGTGCCGGCAGTGCTGGCCGCAGCGGTCTCGCGGGCCATGAACGCACCGAGCTCGCCGATGGTGCTCATCAGGGGGGCCGGGAATACGACAGTGGTGTTCTTGTCCACGCCGATCTCCACCAGGCTCTGCAGGTTGCGCAGCTGGAGGGCGAGCGGGTGCGCCATCATGATGTCGGAGGCGACGCCGAGCGCCTCGGCGGCCAGCGACTCACCCTCAGCATTGATGATCTTCGCGCGCTTCTCGCGCTCCGCCTCCGCCTGCCGGGCCATCGCCCGCTTCATGCTGTCCGGCAGCTGGATGTCCTTGAGCTCGACCAGCGTGACCTGGACGCCCCACTCCTCGGTGTTGATGTCCAGGATCTTACGGATCTCGAGGTTGATGGAGTCCGTCTCGGACAGCGTCTCGTCCAAGGTGTGCTGCCCGACCTCCTTGCGCAGCGTGGTCTGCGCGATCTGGTCGATCGCCGCGTACACGTTCTCGATGGCCACCACGGCCTTGGTGGCGTCGACGACCCGGAAGTAGGCGACAGCGGAGACGTCGACGCTCACGTTGTCTCGGGTGATGATCCCCTGCGACTGGATCGGCATCGTGACGATCCGCAGCGACACCCTGTGCAGCACGTCGACGAGCGGGATGATCAGGCGCAGCCCGGGTTGGCGGACGCCGATGACCCGGCCGAAGCGGAACAGGATGCCCTGCTCGTACTGCTTGATGATCCGCACCGAGACCGCGAGAGCGAGCAGCAGGAAGACGGCAATGACGGCAAGAACGGGAAGTACGGTGCTCATGGATGCCCTCAAGAACAGGTCAAGGGTGCGTCCGGCGGTGAGCTGATGCGCTCCGGCGGCGCGGCTCTCGCGGCACTGCCGTTCCGGACTGGCTGGCACTCAGCAACTCAAGGTTGCGCGTCGGCGGGGTTTTCTGTCAATCCGGACGGGCCCGGTAGGCCAACGCCGCCAAGAACTGCCGAGCCAGCGCCGGCACGGTCAGCTCCGCCTCCACTGCCCGGTCCAGCAGCTCCTGGCGGGCAACCACCGGCAGTCGGCCCTGCCCGATCAGCGCGCCGACCGCCTGCTCGACTGCCCGCAGGTCGGCCAGGTCGACCGCGAGCCGCTGTCCTTCCGGGTCCGGCCGCAGGACGAGATGCCGATCCATCAGCAGTGCCGCCCGGCCGTTGTCGAGCTGACCCGCCAGCTCCCCGGCCAGCCCGACGAAGGCCCCAGGGGCGGCAGCCTGCAGCAGCAGCAGCATCCCCGGGCGTGCGGGGACAGCCAGGCGCACCGCCAGGGAGGCGCGTACGGCCGGCTCGACCGTCGATGAGCTGCCGGCTGCGGGGGCGGTGATCGTGAGGTTGCCGGCCGGTCGGCTGTCCAGGATCGACACCGCCAGGCAGGACGGGACCCCGATGCGCAGGGCACCCAGCAGGCTCGAGAGCCCCGCGGCGAAGTCCGTCATGTCGTGTGCGGCCTCGGGCTGGCCCCTGACATGCTCGGGGCGAGCGTCGAAGGTCTGCAGGTGCGCTGCGAGCACTGTCGCCAGGTCCACAGGCTGGACTCCTGACCGGCGCGGATCACGAGGACCCGTCCCTGCCGGCCGCGCAGACATCGCGGCAGGCCGGGAGGCACCGGCAGGGACCGGGGCCCGGGTCGAAGGCTGCCCGGGGCGCTGGGGCGGGTTGTCGCACTCCAGCCTGGCGCGCCGTACGAGCGGCGGATGCCTTCCGATCCGCAACTGCACGCTACGCCTCCACGGCCGCCTTCACGGTCGCCTACGCGGCAACGGCCGCGGTCACGACGCCGGGTGCGCTGCGCCCGGACCCGCCTGCCCGGGGGCCGGCTGTCGGCTGCGGGCCCGGCGGACGGCCTCGTCCACCAGCACCCGCGCGACCTCGGCCACCTTGACGTGTTGGGTCTGGCTCATGGTGCGGAGCCGGTCGAACGCCTCCTGTGGCGTGGCGCCGCTGCGACTCATCAGTACGCCGAGCGCCTGGTCGATGACTGCCCGGCTGTGCAGCGCCTCCGCAAGCTGAGCGGCGAGACGCTGGGACTGCGCCAGGACCTGGGCGTTGTGCACCGACACCGCGGCGGGACGGGCAAACAGCTCGCCGATCCGTATCGCGTCGGGACCGAAAGCGTTCTTGGCACGGGCATACACGTTCATCGCGCCGATGACCCGGTCGTCCGCTGCCGGTCCGGGCAGCAGCAGCGGGAGCGAGAGGACGCTGTGCACGCCCATCCGGCCGATCCGCGGACCGAAGTGCGGCCAACGTGGGTCCCCGCCGAGCGAGCCGGAGGTCTGCGTGACACCCGAGGCAACCGCCTTCAGGCACGGTCCCTCTCCCAGCCCGTACTGGACATCGTCGACGGCGTGCACGAACTCGGAGGTGGACACCACGGTCTGTGCCCGGTCGTCCTCGAGCATCGTCAGTCCCGCGCCGTCGGCCCCCGGGATGGCGTCTACGGCGAACTGCGCGACCTCGATCAGCGTGTCGCCCAGCGGTCGGTGGTCGGTCAGCAGCCCGGACAGGCCGGTCAGGCTCACCGTCAGGTCCTCATCCACGGCAACCTCCAGGTCCGGGGAGCCACACCGCACCGGCGCCCGCATAACCATTGTGCGGTCCGTCGGCCGGAGCGGCCTGCTTCCGAGGTGTGCCCGACCCGCTCCGGGGCTGTGCACCGCGTGCAACCGGGCGTACGGTCACGTGGCTGAACATCACAGCCGACCCGGGTCGGGACCGCCGCGCACCGTGCGCCGTCGTTCCTGAGCGCAACGCTCGCAGCCGGGGAGCCAGGGATCCTCGTGCTTCACCGGAGCCCCATATGCCCGCCGCCCATGTCTGCGGTGCCCCGCACCGCGTCAGACACCCGTGACCGTCACCCGACAGGACAGGCCCGGTGTCCGCTCGGCGCCAGTCCGATCACAGGACGAGGTGGAACGTATCGCCGCCGTCCTGGAGCACTTCAGCCCACACCGGTCCCCGTGGGTCCCCCGAGACCGGCCGCCGGAGGAGCCGGACCGCTGACGGCGACGGCATGAGTCCCGGTGCCCGGTTGCCGGGTACGGGGGCTACGCGACGCGAACCGCCGGCGGCCGTGCGACCAGCCGCGGCGGCCGCCGTGGTGGTCGGGGACCTGTCTGTCCGGCGCGGCCGGCGCGATGTGCTGGCCGGCTTGTCGTGCGAGGTCCGGGCCGGCGCCGTGACCGGCCTGGTCGGGCCGAGCGGTGGTGGCAAGAGCACGCTGCTGCGTGCAGTTGTCGGGGTGCAGGCCGGGGTGCGCGGTCGACTCGAGGTGCTCGGCGCTCCCGCAGGGACGCCGGCGCTGCGCCGGCGGGTCGGGTACGTCACCCAGAGCCCGGCCGTGTACGCCGACCTGTCAGTGCGCGAGAACCTCTGCTACTTCGCCGACATGGTTGGCGCCGGCCGACACCGCGTCGTCGCCGTCCTCGCCGAGGTCGCCCTGGACGATGTGGCCGAGCAGCTCGTCGCCACCCTGTCCGGCGGTCAGCGGGCCAGGGTGTCTCTGGCGACCGCCCTGCTGGGAGAGCCCGAGCTGCTCGTCCTGGACGAGCCGACCGTCGGGCTGGACCCGGTGCTGCGCCGCGACCTGTGGGCGATGTTCGCGCGGCTGGCCAGCGCCGGCCGGACCCTGCTGGTCAGCAGCCACGTCATGGACGAGGCGGCGCGCTGCGACCGGCTGCTCCTGCTACGCGCCGGACGCCTGGTGGCTGACGACACCGTGCCCGCGCTGCTCAGTCGCACCGGCAGCGCAGACCTCGAGCAGGCGTTTCTGCGGCTGGCCGAGGCGTCGGGCCCGGCGCAGATGTGACGGCCCGCCGGACGTGGGCGACCGCCTGGCGGGTGCTGGCCCAGTTGCGTCACGACCGGCGTACGGCCGCCATGCTGCTCGCCGTCCCGCTCCTCCTGCTGACGCTGCTGCGCTACGTGTTCGACGGCCGGCCGGCCTTGTTCGACCAGCTCGGCCCGCCCCTGCTCACGCTCTTTCCTTTCACCGTCATGTTCCTCGTGACGTCGGTGTCGATGTTGCGTGAGCGGACTTCGGGAACATTGGAGCGGCTGCTGTCCATGCCGGTCGCCAAGGCTGACCTGCTCGCCGGCTACGCCGTGGCGTTCGGCCTCGTTGCGGTCGCTCAGACCGCGCTGGCGGCTGCGGTCGCGCTCGGCCCCCTCGGCCTCGACGTCCGGGGGCCGGTACCTCTGGTCCTCCTGCTGGCCGTCCTGGGCGCCCTGCTCGGGACCGCGCTGGGCCTGCTGCTCTCGGCCTTCGCGCGTACGGAGTTCCAGGCCGTGCAGTTCCTGCCCGCGGTGGTGCTCCCCCAGCTGCTGCTGTGCGGGCTCTTCGGCCCCCGAGAGACGATGGCCCGGCCGCTGCAGCTGCTGTCCGACGTTCTACCGATGACCTACGCCGTAGAGGGGATGCAGCGCGTCGCCACGTCGAACGAACCGGGCCGCGCGCTGGTAGTCGATGTGGTCGTCGTCGTGGGCAGTATCTGCTTGGCCCTCGCTCTCGGCGCGGCCACTCTCCGACGCCGCAGCCCGTAACGGCGTCACCCGGGGTCCGCCGGACCGTCCACGGGAAACCCGATGCGGGCTCTCGGCGACGCGCCAAGGCCGGGCAACGAGTCGCGCAGCACGGCGCAGGTGCCCCGTGGGGGCGCGCCACGACGCCGGAGTCGCGGCGGGCGTACGGTCGCCGTGGCTGGACAACAGCCGGCCCGGACCGAGGACGCTGTCTACGCCGCGTGCTCGTGAGCGCGTCGCTCACCACCGGGCACGTCTGTGATCTCCCTGTCGGAGGCGCCTGTGCCAGTTCTGTGTTCGTCCACATGGCTGCAGCCGCGGGTGCAGCTGATGTCAGAGCCGACCGGTCAGTCCCGGCCATCGACGCAGACCGCCCAGCGGTGACCGCCGCCGGTATTTCCGTGGCCACCGCGCGTGCCGAACCTGGGCGTTGCGTCATCGATGCCGTCGGGTTGAGCAAGCGGTTCGGCGGCAAGACCGCCGTCGACAACCTGAGTTTTCAGGTGCATGCCGGCCAGGTCACCGGCTTTCTGGGGCCGAACGGAGCCGGCAAGTCCACTGCGCTGCGGCTGATGCTCGGGCTGGACAACGGAGGCGGTCACACCACTTTCGACGGCAGGCCCTACCGCGACCTGACCGACCCGTCCCGGGAGGTCGGCGCGATGCTGGAGGCCAAGGCGTGCCACCCGACCCGGACCGCCCGCAACCACCTGCGGATGCTTGCGGCGCCCGGCCGCATCCCGGACCGTCGGGTCGACGAGGTCTTGGAGATCGTCGGGCTCACCTCGGTGGCCAGGAAGGGCCCGAAGAGCTTCTCGCTCGGGATGAGCCAGCGCCTGGGCCTGGCGGTTGCGCTGCTCGGCGACCCGCGGGTGCTGATCCTGGATGAGCCCGCCAACGGCTTGGACCCGCAGGGCATCAGCTGGCTGCGCGGGTTCCTGCAGTCGTACGCGACCAGCGGCCGCACGGTGCTGGTCTCCAGCCACCAGCTCGCCGAGATGGGGAAGCTGGCCGATCACCTGGTCGTCATCGGACGGGGCCGCCTGATCGCCGATATGAGCACCGAGGAGTTCGAGTCGCACTGGTCGCTGAAGTCGGTGAGTGTGCGCAGCCCGGAGGCCGACCGGCTGGCCACGCTGCTCATGGCACACGGCGCGACAGTGGCCATCGGGACGGCAGGTGCGCTGGCTGTGTCCGGCATGGAGCAGGCCCGGATCGGGGACCTGGCCGGCGATAACGGGATCCGGCTGCACGAGCTCGCCACCAGGGTCGCCGCCCTCGAGGAGGCCTTCCTCGAGGCGACCGCGGACGTCCAGGAGCACCCGCTGGCCGCGGCTGGCCCGTCATGAGGGGGGCGCTCGCGCAGGAGTGGTTGCGGGTTCGCACCTTGCGGTCGACCTGGTGGCTCTCGGGATCCTCCGTCGTGCTGACCGCGCTGCTGGCGGTCACCTTCACGCTCACCGCCGGCAGCCTCAGCGCAGCGCGGGCCGGCACTCCGAGAGCGAACGGTCTGCTTGGCGACCAGGAGTCCTTCGCGACCGTGCTGTCGGCCGCGACTCGCTTGGCGACGCTGCTGATGGGCCTGTTGGGGGTGTTCGCCTTCGGGCACGAGTATCGGCACGGCACCATCCTGCCGACGTTGACCAGTGTCCCCCGCCGTACGCGCGTCGCGAGCGCGAAGCTGCTCGTCGTGATGGCCTGGTCAGGCGCTGTCGGGGTCGGCTGCGTCGCGGCTTCAGCGCTGGTCGCCATCGTGCTGCGCGGCCAGCGGTTCGCGCCGGGCGTCGGATTCACGGACGGCCGGACCGTACGGGTCGCCGTCGGGACCGTCCTGCTCGTCACGCTGTACGCCCTCGCCGGCCTGGCGTTCGGATGGCTGCTGCGCAGTATCCCGGCCGCCGTCAGCCTGCTGTTCGTGCTCCCGATCGCCATCGAACCGCTGCTACGGGTCATCCTGTCGATCAGGGCGCTGGCTGGCGTCGCAGGCATCGGTCGGTTCTTGCCGTTCACCGCGGGCGCCCAACTGGTCGCGTACAGCACCCGCATCGATCCCAGCGTGCTGCCGGCGTTCCGCAACGATCTCAGCGCGCTCGCCGGTGGCCTGACCCTCTTGGCGACCACCACGGTCCTGCTCGTCGCCGCACAGATCCTCTTCCAGCGTAGGGACGCGTGATCGCGCTGCTCGACCTTCCGCCATCTGTAGGACTCCACGCAGGCTGCGCCCGTCGATCAGGGACCTTCGCCTCTAGGTGAGCACACGCGCCCCAGCCATCCTGGTCCCTGCCAGGAGGGCACTGGCACGAAGAACGTCCTGGTGAAGGAGCACACCTTGAAAGCCGCCGTCGTCACCGACTTTCGAGCCCTGCTAGCCCTGCTAGCGCTGCGCGACCTGCCAGCACCCGACCCGGGTCCCAGCGAAGCTGGAGTTGGCCACCGACCTCGGCCGCGGACCACGTTGTCAACGCCCGCACGCAGGACCCCGTCGCGTTCATCCAGTCGATGGGCGGCGCCGATGTCGCGGTGGCCCTGGCGGCTTCGGCCGGCTCCTTCGATCAAGCTTGTCGATCGCTGCGTCGGGGGGTCGGCTGGTGTGCGTCGGGCTCCCCGCCGACGGCGCAAGCATGACCTTGCCGATCTTCGACGTGGTGCCCAACGGCAAGACCGTCATTGGCTCCATCGTCGGCACGCGAAACGACCTCGCCGATGTCTTCGCCCTGCACGCGGCAGGACGCACCCGTGTGATGACCGTCGAGCACAAGCTCGAGGAGGTGAACAACTCCATCGCTGACGTGCTGGCCGGCACGATCCCGGCCCGCGTCGAATTCCGGACGTGACGCCCGTCAAGGGTGGCTGCATCCCCGTCAGTCCCTGCACGCACCTGGAGAGGGACTTCCCGTGAGCCAGCCCAGCACCCCTACCAGGATTCAGGACGCCGCCCCGGCGGCCCCCGGCTCGCAGGACATACGAACAACGGGTTCGTTCGGGTTGCCGACCGCCACCGCGCTGGTCATCGGGTCGGTGATCGGCACCGTGCCGGTGCGGCGGGCGCGGCGGTGACCTCGGCGCGTCCCTCGGCGCTGGTGCAGCCGCCCGCCCGGGTGCTGCCCGGTCCAGCCGCCGCCCGGAGCAACGCTGTGGGGCCCCCCGCTGACGACGGGGAGCACTCCGATCCACGGCGACCGCTCGCGGAGCTCTTCCGTGACCTGCGGACCTCCCCGGATGGGCTCGGTCGACGAGAAGCAGCGCGCCGGCTCTGCGTGTACGGGCCCAACACGCTGAACCGTGCGCAGGGCCGGCGGTGGCCGGCGGAGCTGCTGAGCCAGTTCACCCAGCCGCTCGCGGTCCTGCTGGCCGTCGCCGCCGTCCTGGCCTGGGCGGGCGGCACCCCGGCGCTGTCCGCCGCGGTCCTGGCGGTCATCCTGCTCAATGCCGCGTTCGCGTTCGTGCAAGAACGCCAGGCCGAGCGCGCGGTCGACGCGCTGTCGGCTTTCCTGCCACCCACCGCCTGGGTCATCCGCGACCACAGCCGCCAGCAGGTCGCGGCCACCGACCTGGTCCCCGGCGACGTGCTGGTGCTCGCTGAGGGCGACCGGGTCTGCGCCGACGCCCGGATCATCGACGGCGCAGTGCAGCTGGACCTGTCCGCGCTGACCGGCGAGTCGGTGCCGACCAGCCGCTCCGCTGAGACCGGACCGCTCACCGGCTCCCCGCTGGACGCCCACGACCTGGTCTTCAGCGGTACGACGTGCACCGGCGGCGAGGCCACCACCGTCGTCACGCACACCGGCATGCACACCGAGCTCGGCCGGATCGCTGCCCTCTCGCAACGCGGCGCGCCCGCGCCGAGCCCGCTGGAACGTCAGGTCCGCCGAGTTACCTGGATCATCGCCGCGATCTCTGTCGTCGTCGGCGTCGCGTTCGTCCCCGCCGGGCTGGCCGCCGGCTTGAGCTGGGCCGCCGCGATCACCTTCTCCATCGGGCTGATCGTCGCGAACGTCCCCGAGGGTCTGCTCCCCACGATCACCTTGGCGCTCGCCGCGGGGGTGCGGGATCTCGCGGGGCGGGGCGCCGTCGTCAAACGGCTGTCCGCCGTCGAGACCCTCGGCTCCGTCACGATCATCTGCACCGACAAGACCGGCACCCTGACGCAGAATCGTATGCGCGCATTGCAGCTGTGGCTGCCGGGCACCCGTCTCGCGGCGGCACCCCTGCCGGGCGTCGAGCTGGACGTCGCCGCTGCCATCGGTGACAGCCGCGCCCGGCTACTGGCGACGACCGCCGCGGCATGCACCACCGCCCAGCTCCCGTCCGACGCTCAACCAGGCAGCGGCGACCCGACCGAACTCGCCCTGCTCGCCCTCGCCACCTTGCTGGGCGTCGAGGTCGACAGCGACGCGCGCGCGGCCGCACGTCGAGCGGTCTTCCACTTCGACCCGCATCTGCAGCGCATGTCCACCCTCGACGAGGAGGCCGGCGGGGGCGGGCAGCCGGCCCGGCTCGCGGTCCACACCAAGGGCGCCCCGGAGACCGTGCTGCCCTGCTGCACCCACCTGCTCGATGCCGACAATGCCGTGCAGCCCCTGGACGAGTCTGCTCGCAGGGTGCTGACCCGCGCGCTGGACGCGTACGCCGCCAGCGGCCTGCGGGTCCTCGCCGTCGCCCGCCGGACCCTCTCGCCAGCGCTGACGGGGCTTCCGGACCGCGCTGCGACCGAGAGCGGGCTCGTCCTGCTGGGGCTCGTCGCGATGGTCGACCCGCCCCGCCCGGCGGTGCCCGCGGCCGTCCGAGAGGCCCACCGGGCGGGCATCCGCATCCACGTCGTCACCGGCGACTACGGGCCGACCGCGGCCAACGTCGCGCGGCAGGTCGGGATCGGCGCCGCCGGCAGCCGCATCGTCACCGGCATCGACCTGGACGCCATGTCGGACGCCGACCTCGACGAGGTCCTGACGCCCACCGACGAGATCGTGTTCGCCCGCATCTCCCCGGAAGGCAAGCTCCGGATCTGCGAGGCCCTGCAGGCTGCTGGGCAGGTCGTCGCCATGACCGGCGACGGCGTGAACGACGCCCCCGCGCTGCGGCATGCCGACATCGGCGTCGCGATGGGCCGCTCCGGCACCGACGTCGCCCGGGAAGCGGCGGTCATGGTGCTCACCGACGACGACTTCGCGACGATCGTCACGGCGGTCGGCGCCGGCCGGCAGGTCTTCGACAACGTCCGCAAGTTCGTGCTGTACATCTTCGCGCACGCGGTCCCCGAGGTCGTGCCGTTCCTGGTCTTCGCGCTGTCCGGCGGGAGCGTGCCGCTGCCCCTGACGGTCCTGCAGATTCTCGCGATCGACCTGGGCACGGAGACACTGCCCGCGCTGGCGCTCGGGCGGGAGCCCGCCGAACCCGGCGCGATGGACCGGCCCCCGCGGCCCCGCGGGACCGGCGTCATCGACCGCACCTTGCTGCTGCGCGCGTGGCTGCTGCTCGGCACGGTCTCCGCGGTGCTGGTGATGGGCGCGTACCTGCTCACCTTGCGCCGGGCCGGCTGGCACCTGGGTGACCCGACCGGGCCTGGCAGTGCGCTGCATCACGCCTACCTGCAGGCCACCACCATGACCTTCGCCGCCATCGTCGCCTGCCAGGTCGGGACCGCGTTCGCCGCCCGCACCGATCGGGCGTCGCTGTTCACCGTGGGGCTGCGCTCCAACCCGCTGCTGCTGTGGGGCATCGCCTTCGAGCTGGTGTTCACCGCCGCCGTCATCTACCTGCCCTGGTTGCAGGACCTGTTCGGGACAGCGTCGCTACGACCCGGACAGCTCGCCGTGCTCCTGCCGTTCCCGTTCGTGGTCTGGGGAGCCGACGAGCTCCTCCGGTGGACCCGGCGCCGTCAGCAGTCCCCCATCGAGCTCCCGAGCTCCACTCCGGTCGTCGGTCCCGCTCCCGAGCCGGCCAGCGTTCCCGTCTGAAACCCATCCCGCTCGACCAGAGGAGAACTGTCATGAACGGCTCGTTCGGAGTGCACTCAGAGGTCGGGCAGCTCCGCCAGGCCATCGTCCACCGCCCCGGGCTGGAGCTGAGCCGGCTCACCCCGGCCAACTGCCACGACCTGCTGTTCGACGACGTGCTGTGGGCGGCCAAGGCACGCGAAGAGCACGACGCGTTCACCGAGGCGCTGCGTGGGCGCGGCGTGACCGTGCACTACTTCGATGAGCTGCTGACTCAGACGCTCGCCATCGAACAGGCGCGGGCGTTCGTGCTGGACCGGCTGTGCACCCCGGAGCTGGTCGGCCCGACCCTGGCCGGCCCGCTGCGCCGGCTCGCCGAACAGGTCGACGCGGGCCCGCTCGCCGAGCTGCTCATCGGCGGCGTCACCCGCAGCGACCTGTCCCCGCTGCAGGTCCGCAGCCTGCGCTGGCAGACCCTCGGGCCGGAGGACTTCGTGCTGGCCCCGCTGCCGAACACCCTGTTCCAGCGGGACAACTCCGCCTGGGTGTACGGCGGCGTGACCATCAACCCGATGGCCAAGGCGGCTCGGGTGCGCGAGTCGCTGCACAGCCGGGCGATCTACCGCTTCCACCCCATGTTCGCCAATGCGACCTTCCCGGTGCTGTACGGCGACGATGACCTCGCCCACCAGCCCGCGACCCTGGAGGGCGGCGACATCCACGTCCTGGGTGGTGGCGTCGTCATGCTCGGGATGGGAGAGCGCAGCACCCCGATGGGAGTGGAGATCCTGTCCCGCGCGCTGTTCCAGAACGGCCAGGCGCATACCGTCATCGCGGTGGAGCTGCCGAAGTCCCATGCGTACATGCACCTGGACACCGTCCTGACGATGGTCGACGTCGACACCTTCGTGCGCTTCCCGGGCCTGCACACGGACGCGCTGCGGACCTGGGTGGTCACCCCCGCCGACCCGATGGAAGTCCTTGAGCACGACACCGGCGGTCTGCACGTCGAGCCACGTGACAGCCTGTTCGCCACGATCTCGGCTGCCCTTGGCGTGGAGAACCTGCGGGTGCTGTCAGCAGAGGAGGACGCTCGCGCCGCCGAGCGCGAGCAGTGGGACGACGCCAACAACTTCCTCGCCGTCGCACCCGGGGTCGTCCTGGGCTACGAGCGCAACACCGTCACCAATACGATGCTCCGCGAGGCCGGCCTCGACGTGATCGCCATCCCGGGCAGCGAGCTCGGCCGCGGCCGCGGTGGGTCCCGCTGCATGACCTGTCCGATCGAGCGCGACGGCCGCTGATCGCCACCACCTGACCCCCGTTACTTCCCAGACCAAGGACCTGCCGTGACGACGATCCCAGCCCTTTCCCGCCCCTCCCCCGGCTCGCTGCTCAAGGAGCTCGACCTCACGAAGGACGAGTTCCTCGCGCTGGTGGACCGCGCCGCGCAGCTCAAAGCCGCCAAGGCTGCCGGCACCGAGACCCCGTCGCTGACCGGACGCAACATCGCGCTGATCTTCGAGAAGGCCTCCACACGCACCCGCTGCGCTTTTGAGGTCGCTGCCCACCAGCAGGGAGCGCACGTCACCTACCTCGGCCCGGAGGGCTCGCACATCGGCAAGGAGGAGTCGATCCGCGACACCGCCCGGGTACTGGGCCGGATGTTCGATGGCATCGAGTTCCGGGGGTTCGACCAGGACACCGTCGAGCAGCTCGCCGCGTTCGCCGGTGTCCCGGTGTGGAACGGGCTCACCGACTCTTGGCACCCCACCCAGATGCTCGCTGACATCCTGACCATGATTGAGCACCATGCCGGGCCGGTCGAGCACATCGCGTACTGCTTTGTCGGGGACGGCCGCAGCAACGTCGCCCGGTCGCTGCTGGTCACCGGCGCGCTGCTCGGCATGGACGTCCGGATCGCCGCCCCGCGCGAACTGTGGCCGCCCGACGGCGTCGTCGAGGCCGCTCACGCCCTGGCCGCTGGCAGTCGAGCCCGGATCCTGGTGACCGAAGACGTCGACACTGCCGTGGCCGGCGCCGACTTCCTCTACACCGATGTGTGGGTCAGCATGGGCGAACCAGCCGACGCCTGGGCCAAGCGCATCCCCTTGCTGCAGCCCTACCAGGTCACCCAGGCACTATTGGACGCCGCCGGCCACGCCAGCAAGTTCCTGCACTGTCTGCCGGCGCTGCACGACACCAGTACCGCGCTCGGACAGCGGCTGCACCAGCAGTACGGAATGTCCGGCGCCGAGGTCACCGACGAGGTCTTCGAGTCGCCGCGTTCCCTGGTGTTCGACCAGGCTGAGAACCGGCTGCACACCATCAAGGCGGTCCTCGTGGCCGCGCTGGGCACCGACCGGCTGCCCACGCAGACCGGGTCCACCTGACGTGCGGATCGTCGCCGCCCTCGGCGGCAACGCGCTCCTGCGCCGCGGCGAGCGGCCCGACGCCGCCCCCCAGCTGGCGCACATCGAGGCGGCTGCCGCCGCACTGGCCCCGCTTGCCCGCGACCACCAGCTGCTGGTCTGCCATGGAAACGGCCCGCAGGTAGGGCTGCTCGCAGTGGAGAGCGAGGCCGACCGTGCGCTGACCCGTGCGTACCCACTGGACTCACTCGTTGCGCAGACCCAGGGGATGATCGGCTACTGGCTCGCACAGGCCCTGCGCAACGCCGGCGTCGACAGACCGATCGCGGCCCTCGTCACCCAGGTCCTGGTGGATGAGGCAGACCCGGCGTTCGCTGCGCCGACCAAGTTCATCGGCCCGGTGTACGACCAGGCCCGGGCCGCGCGGCTCGCCGACGAGCACGGCTGGATCGTGGCGGCCGACGGGCCGAGCTGGCGGCGGGTCGTGCCCTCGCCGATGCCGGTCCGTATCGTCGAGCAGACCACGATCGACCAGCTGCTCGACGCCGGGTCGACAGTCATCTGCGGCGGTGGTGGCGGCGCCCCGGTCACCATCAGCGGCGACGGGCGGCTGCGCGGCGTCGAGGCCGTCGTGGACAAGGACCTGACGGCGGCGCTGCTCGGCGTCGCCGTCGCCGCCGACCACCTGCTCGTGCTCACCGATGTTGCGGCGGTGATGGACCACTTCGGGACGTCCGCCGCGATGCCATTGCGCGCACTGACGCTGGACGAGCTGGCCACACGACGCTTCCCGGCCGGCTCGATGGGCCCGAAGATCGACGCGTGCGCCATGTTCGTCCGCGCCACCGGCCGGCCGGCGACGATCGGCGCCTTGGCCGACGCGACCTCGATGCTCGACGGCGCTGCCGGCACCACCCTGCGGCTGAACGCCTTGCCCGGCAGCGTTGACGGTGGCGCCGGTCCGCCGGGGCTTGCCCGAGCGCGCACAGCAGGCAGCCCGCCGTGAGGCCGCGCCGGCGGCCGAGCACGCCCGGTGGCCGAAGCGGACGATGACGGGCAAGCGGGTGGTGCTGCGCGATGGCTCCGCGGTGTTGATTCGGCCGGTCCGCGCGGACGACGCACTGCTGCTGGCCGAGGGTTTCAGCCGGTTGAGCGCCGAGTCCCGCCGGCTGCGGTTCCTGACCGGCAAGTCAGTGCTGTCCCCGACAGAGCTGCAGTACTTCACGAAGGTCGATCATCACGACCATGAGGCACTGGGGGCATTGCAGCCGGAGGACGGACGCGGGGTCGGCATCGCTCGCTACATCCGGCTGGCCGACGACCCCGATGCCGCGGAGGTCGCTGTCACCGTCGTGGACGACTGGCAGGGCCGGGGGCTGGGCACCGAGCTGCTCATCCAGCTCACCGACCGCGCCCGCCAGGAGGGCATCCGGCGCTTCACCGCGCTGGTCGCGGCTGACAACGCCGCCGTGGTCGAACTGCTGCGCGAACTCGGCGCCCGGGTCCGGGCGGTTCGTACCGAGTACGGGGCTGTCGAGTACGAGATCAGCCTGCCAACCACGGGGGTCGGCTCGACGATGCGGTCTCTGCTCACAGCTTACGGGTGCCGGCACCTCATCCCCCCGACCCCGATCCAAGAAGTTCTGGCCGACCTCGTCCCTGCGCGGTTCCGCGTCGACGAAGCCTCGCCGCCGTAACCCGTGGTTGACAGTTGCGATCGACTCGACCGGACGTCTTGGCCCCGGCGTCCACGGCGACACCTCGGGAGCACTCCCCGCCGGGTCCAAAGACCCTCGACGACCCCGGCGTGACGAGGCACTGTCACACCAGCGCCCGCCCGGGTCGCCGAACGGAGGCCCCATGACGAATGACCAGGGACGCGCCCGGCCGCCGCGCCTGCTCTCGCACTTCGAGTGCGACCCGCGCGGCAACCGACGGTTGGTGACCGTCGGCGACGACATCGTGGCCCTGCCACACACTCGCCCCTACCTGTGCGGTGTCAGCTGAACCCGCGGTGGCCGGGCCACGTGCACGCGTCGCTGTCGGCGCGACCGGGGCCGCCGCGGGACCCGGTGCGGCCGCCGGTCGGACCGCCGCCACCCGGCTGGCGCCGTTACCTGTTGCCGGCCGGGCTCGCGCTGACTGCGCTGCTCGTGCTGGGCCCACAGCTGAGCGGTGGGACACCGACAGCGCTGACGTACTCCGCCCTGCTCGACCGGGTGACCGCCAACCAGGTCGCTGCGCTGACGGTCGATCCGCAGGGCCGCGTGACGGGGACCTTCACCGACGGCAAGGCGTTCGCGTCGGCCGTCCCCACGGCCCTGGGGCCGACCGGTCTGGACACGTTGATGACAGGTCACCGGGTCGCGATCACCGCCGTACCGACACGGACGTCCGTGATCTCGACGTTGCTGGGCTTCCTGCCGCTGCTCCTGGTGGTCGGCTTCTTCGTCTACACCGGCCGCCGCGCCGCCCGGCAGATGGGCGGAGCCTTTGGCGGGGGCGGGATCCTGGGCATCGGACGGTCCAAGGCGACGGTTATCGACGTCGAACGGCCAACGACCCGGTTCACCGACGTCGCGGGCTACGACGGGGTCAAGCAGGAGATCAACGAGGTCGTCGACTTCCTCAAGACCCCGGACCGCTACCGCGCCGCCGGCGCGGTAGGCCCGCGCGGGGTCCTGATGGTCGGGGCCCCCGGCACCGGCAAGACCCTGCTCGCCCGCGCGGTCGCCGGTGAGGCGGCAGTGCCCTTCCTGGCCGTCACCGGTTCGAGCTTCGTCGAGATGTTCGTCGGGGTCGGGGCAGCCAGGGTGCGGGACCTGTTTGCCGATGCCCGCAAGCGTGGGCCGTCCATCATCTTCATCGATGAGATCGACGCGATCGGCGGACGCCGCGGACAGGGCTTCGGCGGCAACGACGAGCGCGAGCAGACGCTCAACCAGCTGCTCGCCGAGATGGACGGATTCGACGACAAGCACGACGTCGTCGTCCTTGCCGCCACCAACCGGCCGGAGACCTTGGACCCGGCCCTGCTGCGCCCGGGCAGGTTCGACCGGCAGGTGACGGTGCCCCTGCCCACCCACCTGGAACGCAAAGCCATCCTGATGGTCCACGCCCGCGGCAAGCAGTTGGACCCGGACGTCGATCTGGACGTGACCGCCCGCGGCACCCCCGGCTTTTCCGGCGCGGATCTCGGCAACCTCCTCAACGAGGCGGCGATCCTCGCGGTCCGCCACGACCGTCAGGTGGTCACCGCCGAGGACCTCGACGACGCCCGCGACCGGGTGCTCCTCGGACGGCGCGACGGCTCCAACATCCTGCTGCCCGAAGAACGCCACGCCGTCGCCGTGCACGAGGCGGGCCACGCCCTGGTGGCCGCCCTGTCGGATCATGCAGACCCGGTGGCCAAGGTGACGATCCTGCCCGCCGGCATGGCCTTGGGGGTGACCGAGCAGCTCCCGCTTGCCGAGCGCCACCTGCTGTCCGAGGGCTACCTGACCGACTCCCTGGCCGTCCGGTTGGGTGGCCGCGCCGCCGAGCTCCTGGTGCTCGGCGAGGGCTCGACCGGCGCCGCGAACGACCTCGTGGGAGCCACGTCGCTCGCCACCCGAATGACCATCGAGTTCGGCCTCAGCCCAGATCTCGGGCCGGTCGGCTACCCGACGGGCGAGACCCAGTTCCTCGGGTCTTCGACAGCGACAGCGCACCCGTACGCCGACCAGACCCAGCGCGCGGTCGACCTCGAGGTCAGGCGCCTCCTGCAGGAGGCGCAGGCCCGGGCCCTGTCTCTGCTGACCGGGCACCGGCCAGCCCTTGATCGGCTCGTCGAGCAGCTCCTCGAACACGAAACTGTTGACGGTGCAGCCGTGACCACGGCCTTGGCCGCGCCGCTGGGACAGCGCGACTCGCGAGTGCCCACCCCTTTGCTGACAGAGCGGGGCGCCGGCTAGATGACCCTCGACACCGCCGGAAGGGCGGCGGAGGCATTTTCGACGCCTGATACCGGTCTCACCGCAGCGCAGGTCGCGGAACGCGTGGCGACCGGTCGGACCAACGCCGTCGTCGCCCGTACGAGCCGGACAGTCTCCGAGATCGTCAGGGCGAACGTGTTCACGGTGTTCAACGGCCTGCTCGGTGTGCTTCTGCTCGCCATCCTGACCACCGGACGGTGGCAGAACGGCTTGTTCGGCCTCGTGATCGCAGCCAACTCCGGGCTTGGGATCGTTCAGGAGGTACGCGCCAAGCGGCTCCTGGACCGGCTTGCCGTCCTGAACATCCCGACCGCTCGAGTGGTGCGCGAGGGTTCCACGTCACGCATCGCGCTGGGAGCCGTCGTTCTGGACGATCTGCTTGACCTGCGGGCCGGCGACCAGGTCCCCGCCGACGGCGTCGTCCTGAGCTCAGCGGGGCTGGAGATCGACGAGTCGCTCCTGACCGGCGAGTCCGAGCAGGTTCCGAAGCCGCAGGGAGCGCTCGTACGGTCAGGATCCATCGTCGTGGGCGGCAGCGGCAGCTTCCAGGCCACCGCAGTCGGCGCGCAGGCCTACGCCACCCGGTTGGCCGCGGACGCCAGGCGCTTCACGCTGGTGCACTCCGAGCTCGGCGCGGGGACCAACCGGATCTTGCGCTGGATCAGCCTGGGGTTGCTCGTCGTCGGTCCGCTCCTGCTGTGGAGCCAGTTCCGCAGCGTTGACAACTCCGGTTGGCGCGAAGCCGTCACGGGGACGGTCGCCGGCCTCGTGGGCATGGTGCCGGAGGGCCTGCTGCTGCTGACCAGCCTGGCCTTCTTGGTCGCCACGGTGACCCTGGCCCGTCAGCAGGTCCTGGTCCAGGAGCTGCCGGCCGTTGAGGCGCTGGCCCGCGTCGACGTGGTCTGCCTCGACAAGACGGGCACACTCACGTACGGCGACATCGCCTTCCAGCAGCTGGTCCCCCTGGGACACGACCCCCACGACGAGACGGCCCAAGCCCTGGGCCTGCTGGCGACCAGCGACAGCGTCAACCCGACGGCGGCAGCCCTTGCTCAGGTGTTCACCACCTCGACCTGGAGCCGGGTTGCGGCGGTGCCGTTCAACTCCACGCGCAAGTGGTCCGCGGTCGAGACCCCAGAACAGGGGACCTGGGTGCTCGGCGCCCCGGAGATTTTGCTGGCGGGAGCCCTCGACGAGGCCCAGCTGGGGGCGCGCACGCAGGCCGACCTGATCGCCGGGAAGGGCAGCCGGGTGCTCCTGCTGGCCCGTACGAGCTCCGCCCTGACGGCGGACGGGCAGCCGGAATTGCTCCCGCCGGACCTGCGGCCGATGGCCCTGGTCGTGCTCGCCGAGCGGGTCCGCGAGGACGCGGCCGACACCGTGGCGTTCTTCCTGACGCAGGGTGTCGGCCTCAAGGTCATCTCGGGCGACAACCCGAGGACGGTGAGCGCCGTGGCGCGGGCTGTCGGCATCCCCGGGGCCGATGACCCGGTCGACGCGCGGACCCTGCCGGAGGAGCCCACGGAGCTCGCCGACCTGCTGGAGCGGCGTACGGTCTTCGGCCGGGTCAGCCCGCAGCAGAAGCAGGCCATCATCGCTGCGCTGCAGAGCCGCGGACATGTCGTCGCCATGACGGGCGACGGCGTCAACGACGCGCTCGCCCTCAAGGACGCCGACATCGGAATCGCTATGGGCAACGGGTCCCCCGCGACCCGAGCTGTCGCCCAGATCGTCCTGCTGGACGGACAGTTCTGCCGACTGCCCGCGGTCGTCGCCGAGGGGCGCCGGGTGATCGCCAACATCGAGCGAGCCGCCAGCCTGTTCCTGATCAAGAACAGCTACTCCCTGGTGCTCGCACTCATCGCGGCCGGCACGCTGGGCGCCTTTCCACTGGCCCCGATCCAGCTCACGATGATCTCGACCCTCACAATCGGGATCCCGGGCTTCTTCCTGGCGCTGGCGCCAAACACGCGCCGATACCTACCCGGCTTCGTCCCGAGGGTGTTGCGCTTCGCCGTACCGATCGGCATCGTGACCGGGCTTGCCGCGTACGCCGGGTATCGCCTCACCCGACTCCTCGATTCACGAGCCGGCGTCGCCGAGGGCCGCACCACGGCCACCTTCGTTATCCTCATCATTTCGTTGTGGACCGTGGGCGTGCTGGCCCGGCCACTGAGCGGCTGGAAGCTGGCGCTGGTCGCCTCCCTCGCGGGTGTCGCGGCGGTGGCGGCCTCGGTGCCGGCGATCGGACGAACAGCCTTCCTGTTGTCAACAACGCCTGTGGACCTGGCCGTGGCGGGTGTCGTCGGCGTCGCAGGCGTGGGCTTCGTGGAGCTCACCCACCGGGCCGTGGCAGCCGGTACACAAGGATGGCGACCGAGCGGGAAGCGCCAGACCATCATGTCGAGGCGGCACTCGGGACGAGGCTGAAGGCGCCTTCCTCCTCGAGTGCGTTGTGCAGCCTGAGCACCCCGTACAGCCCGTACAGCAGGCGGCGGAGGTCTGTCAGGTCTTCCTCGGCGATGCTGTCCCCGTGCAGGTCCTGGAGCAATCGTCGCAGGCGGCTGACCTGATGCTCGATCTCGGCGTGGGTGCGACTCAGGGCTGCCGTGGCGTCGGTTCCTCCGAGTGCTCGGGCCACCAGCGGAACGAGGAGTGCCTCCTCCGTCTTCTCATGCGGCAGCAACTCGGTCTGCAGCTGCGTCAACAGCCTCTGCACCGGCGCAAGGTCACAGCGGGGGTCGGACAGCGCGTCAGCCACAGAGCGGATCCGCTCGACGGTGGGCAGAACCGCGTCGTGCTCTGCACGCAGGGTGCGGGCCGTCGCCTCGTCCTGCGGCGACATGGCGATGGAGTGTGCAGCACCGGGCAGCACCGCGCGCAGGGCGAGGCCGATCGCCAGTACGTCAATGACCTCCTGCGTCACCGCACCTGCCGCCGGCTGCAGAAACCCGAGAGCCGCGGCGACCATGGCCGCCAGCGAGAGCCCCATGCCGACCACGACCGCCTGCAGCGCGATGGCCTTGGAGCGCCGGGCGATCAGGATCGCCTCCGCCAGGGCGTCAATCCGGTCGACGGTCAGCACGACGTCAGCGGCCTCCGACGACGCCGTCGCACCCCGTGCGGCCAACGCGACGCCGGCTCCGGCTGCCGCCAGCGCGGGCGCATCGTTGATGCCGTCACCGACCATGATGGTGGGGGCCGCCGCGGACTCACGCCTGATCGCGGCGAGCTTGTCGGCGGGGTCGCAGTCCGACAGAACCTCGTCGACGCCGACGATGCGCCCGATGGTCTCGGCACTGTCTGCCCGGTCACCGGTCAACAGGACAACGCGCCTGATGCCTGCAGACCGCAAAGCGCGGATCATGCGCGGCGCCTCGGGCCGGACGGTGTCTTCCAACAGCAGCGCGCCCGCCGCCTCGTCGTCGACAGCAGCGAAGACGATGAGCGAGCCATCAAGCTCCGCGCGGCGTCGAACCTGAAGCACCCAGAGTGGGGCATCCGCACCCACGATCCAGGCCGCTTTGCCCAGCCGCACGCGGTGACCCCCCACTGATCCTTCAAGTCCGTACCCGTGCACCTCCTTCACGTCTTCGGGCATCTCCAGGGACAGGCCCCGTCGGGTGCCGGCCGTCACGATGGCATTCGCGAGGACGTGGGCCGAGACCTGGTCGAGCGACGCTGCAAGCCGGAGCAACTCATCAGCAGAGCTCTGGTCGGGTGCAGTCACGATGCTGGCGAGCACCGGGCGTCCCTGGGTCAGCGTGCCGGTCTTGTCGAACAGGATCACCCGGCCGGCGGCCAGCTGCTCCAGCGCGCCGCCGCCTTTGATCACGACGCCGACACGGGCGGCGCGGGACAGGCCGGACATGATCGCAATCGGGGCGGCGAGCAGCAGCGGGCAGGGTGTCGCGACGACAAGCACGGCGACCGCTCGAACCGGATCGGAGCTGAGCGCCCAGGCGGCGCCCGCGACAGCCATCGTGAGCGGGACGAACAAGGTGGCGAACCGATCGGCCACTCTGACAAACGGCGCCGACGTGGCCTGTGCCTGCGCGACGAGACGCACCACGCCTTCGTACGTCGACCCCTCAGCCGTCGCCGTCGCGACCAACTCGACGGGCTGGCCGGTGTTGATCCCGCCACTGCGGACCTCATCACCGGCGGTCCTCTCCTTCGGCCTTGCCTCCCCCGTCAGCGCCGACTCGTCCAGCACGGCCGAGCACAGCAGTCGTCCGTCGACCGGCACGATCTCGCCGGCGCCCACGAGCAGCAGGTCGCCGGGACTGACGTCACCCACAGCAATCTCGACGACGACGTCGCCGACGCGGCGGCGCGCCGTGCGCGGGGCTCTTTCGACCAGCAGGCTCAACTCGCGGCGGGCCCGCGCCGCCGCCCGGGCCTCCAGCAGCTGTCCACTTGCCAGCATCACAGTGATCACGGCGCCAGCGAATGGCTCGCCCACTGCCAGCGCACCAGCAAGGGCCAGCAGGGCGATCACATCGACGCTTGGCTCGCGCCGGCGCAACGCCGCGACAGTCCACCAGGTCGACAGCATCAGACCGAGCACGGTGCCGGCGCTCCACGAGACGCTTGCGAACGTGGCCGCGTCCAGCAGCCACGCTGCGGCGCCGACAAGCAACAGCACCGCCGAGCCCAGGAAGACCAGCACCTGGCGACCCACCGGAAGTCGGAGTTGCCTGGTCATGCATTACACCTTTTACTCATGCAGCATTGGACGTGCGTTATGCGCGCTGATTCGGGGGCGCAGCTGGGTTCCCGCCTTGCGCTCTGGCTGGACCCCTGCGAGCAGGACACCTCGTTCAGCGCTGGCGATCGAGCGTCGGACCTTGCCGACGGCGTCCGGGTTGACCGAGACCGAGGTGATCCCCAGCTGTACGAGGTATTCGGCGAATTCCGGCCGATTGGACGGAGCCTGACCGCAGAGCGACGACGTGATGCCGGCGCCCTGGCAGGCGTGCACGATCCGGGCAATGGCATCCAGGACGGCAGGGTCGGACTCGTCGAACAACTCGGCACACACCTCTGAGTCGCGGTCCACGCCGAGCACCAGCTGAGTGAGGTCGTTACTACCGATGGACACCCCCACGATGCCCATCCGGGCGTACGTCGGGATCCAGTACGCCACGGACGGCACCTCGGCCATCACCCACACAGGCAGGGTGGAAGCTGTGGGATGAGCATTGATGATCTCCAGGCAGCGCTCCAGCTCCCAGGCGGTCCGGACGAACGGGATCATCAGACGAAGGTTGTGGGTCTGTGCGTCCACGCCGCCCAGCACGTCGAGCTCGAGCCGGAACAGGTCGGGCTGATTGATATAGCGGTAGCACCCGCGGTACCCGATCATCGGGTTCTCCTCGTGCGGCTCGAACTGCTCGCCACCTTCCAGCCCACGGAACTCGTTGGAGCGGAAGTCGATGCTGCGGTACACGACCGGGCGTGGCATGAACGCTCGGGCGATGCGCAGCAGCGGCCCGGTCATCGCGTCGACAAAGGTCTGTTGCTCGCCGCGCTGCAGGAGCAGCCGCGGGTGCACGCCCTTGAGTGCGTCCGCGACCATGAATTCAGCGCGCAGCAGACCCACCCCGTCGACGTCCAGGGCCGCTACCTGCTCGGCGTGCTCGGCAACAGCGAGGTTCAGGTACACCGTCGTCGCGAGGGGCTCGCCGGTCGATGCGCTGCTCGGGGCCACCGGGACGGGTTCGGCAGCCTTGGCCACCACTCCCTCGAGCACGACGCCGGCGCGCCCGTCAACCGTCACGAGCTCGCCGTCCCGCAGGGACGTGGTGGCGGTGCGGGTGCCGACGACACAGGGCACACCGAGCTCACGCGAGATGATCGCGGCGTGACAGGTGATGCCACCGCCGTCGGTGACCAGCGCCGCTGCCCGCCGCATGGCCGGGACCCAGTCGGGGCTGGTCATCGGCGCGACCAGCACCTCGCCGGTCTGCAGCTGAACGCCCTCCTCGGGGGAGCGCAGCACCCGGACCCGACCGGACGCGCGACCGGTCGACGCGGCGAGCCCTCGCACCAGCACCTTGCCCTCCTGCGGCTGCGCGTCGGGCCGGGGCAGGGTCGTGATCGGACGGGACTGCACCAGCCAGGTCTTGCCGCCGGCTCGCGCCCACTCGATGTCCTGTGGCCGGCCGTAGTGCTGCTCGACGGCGATACCGAGCCGGGCGATCTCGAGAATCTCCTCGTCGGTGAGGATGCGCAGCGCACCCTCGGCCGGCGTGAGGGCGACCGTCTCGTCTGCGCCATCAGCCCCGCGGACAATCTTGGCCGACTGGTGGCCGACGCGGACACTGGAAACGCGCAGCGGCTCCTTGGGTACGAGGTAGGTGTCGGGTTCCACCATCCCGCTCACGATCGCCTCGCCCTGTCCGAGGACCGCCTCGATGACGATGCGCCCTGTGTCACCGTCCGACGGGTCGGCGGTGAACATGATTCCGGACCGTTCCGACGGGATCATCGACTGGACCACGACGGCCAGGGTGGGCTCCTCGGCGAGGTTCGTCGCCGCCCGGTAGGACATCACGCGCTTGCCGTACAGCGACGCCCAACAGTCGACGATGCGGGCAAGCAGGTCCGCCCCGCCCGCGACGTTGGTGAAAGTTGCGTTCATGCCCGCGAAGGAGGTGTCGCCGGCGTCCTCGCTCGTTCCCGAGGAGCGGACTGCCACCCGGACGCGGTTCCCCAGGTGCTGGTAGGCGTCCGCGATCTCCTGCGCCAGGTCGGCGGGAATCGGGGTTGAGCGCACGAGCGAGCAGGCCAGTTCGGAGGCCGCGGTGAGTGCATCGTCGTCGTCTGCGTCCAGACCGAGCAGCGTCGCTTGCAGCTTCTCCCGGGCATCGGAGGCCTCGATCGCACCGAGGTAGGCCTCGCTGGTCACGACGAAACCTGCCGGCACCGGCAGACCGGCCGCAGTCAACTCACCGAGGTTGGCACCCTTACCACCCGCGAGCTCGGCGTTGCCAACGCCCAGGTCCTGGAACCATGCGATCGCGTGCATCGTGAGCCTCCTGCAGCAGGGTGGGTCCACCACTGTGACCACGGCAATGCCTGTCGATACAGGGTCGAAGGTCACCAACGTTGAGCCACACGAGGTGACCTTCGGCCCTTCCGACGCGCCTGGATCATGGCCAAGATGTCAGTCGGCACGCGAGGCCCGCCCCAACGCGGGCTGTCGGGCACGTCGGCGACACACCAGGGAGACCACGTATGAGCGTCAACATCGGCATCAACGGGTTCGGTCGGATCGGCCGGGACTACCTGCGGTACCTCCTGGCCGCCCAGGACACCGACCTGCAGGTGGTGGCCATCAACGACGTCACCGACTCCGCCACGATGGCCCGGCTCCTCCGCAACGACAGCACCTTCGGGCCCTTGCACCGCACCGTCGAGGACCTTGGTGACGCGATCGCCGTGGACGGGCACAAGATCGCTGTCAGCTCCGAGCGTGACCCGGCGAAGCTGGCCTGGCGCGACCACGGCGCGCAGATCGTCATCGAGTCGACGGGCCGGTTCCGCACCCGCGAGGCGGCGGCAGCGCACCTGGCTACCGGCGCGTCCAAGGTGCTGCTGTCCTCCCCGGGTAAGGGCGTCGACACCACGATCGTGATGGGGGTCAACGACGAGACCTACGACGCGGCGCGACACCACATCATCTCGAATGCGTCGTGTACGACGAACTGCGTCGCGCCGATGGTGAAGGTGCTGCTCGACAGCTTCGGCATCGAACAGGGCTACATGACCACCGTGCACGCCTACACCAGCGACCAGAACCTGCTGGACGGGCCGCACAAGGACCCGCGTCGGGCCCGTTCCGCGGCGGTGAACATCATCCCTACGACCACCGGTGCTGCCCGGGCCGTCGGTGAGGTGATCCCGGCGATGAAGGGCCGGCTGGACGGTGTCGCGCTGCGGGTGCCGGTCGTCGACGGTTCGCTGGTCGACCTCGCGGTGCTGATGGACAAGGAGGCCACCGTGGCGGCCGTGAACGATGCGTTCCAGGCGGCCGGGACCGCGGGGCCGCTGGCCGGTCGGTTGCGCTACACCACCGAGCCCGTCGTCTCCAGCGACGTGATCGGCGACTCGGCCTCCTGCGTCTTCGACTCCGAGCTGACCCAGGCCGCCGGCAGGCTGGTCAAGGTCTTCGGCTGGTACGACAACGAGTGGGGCTACACCGCGCGCCTGGTGGACCTGACCCGGCTCGTCGCGCAGCAGGGCTGAGCCAGTGCTCGAGGTGCGATTCCATGGGCGCGGCGGGCAGGGCGTCGTGACAGCCGCTGAGCTGCTGTCGGTGGCGGCCTTCCTCGACGGCCACGAGGCGCAGGCCTTCCCTAGCTTCGGTTCCGAGCGGATGGGCGCCCCGGTCCTGTCGTTCTGCCGCATCTCGGACGCCGCCATCCGGGTCCGAGAACCGGTCACCCAGCCCGACGCGGTCGTGGTGCTCGATGCGGGCCTGCTCCACCAGGTCGACGTGTTCGCCGGCCTGTCACCCACCGGGTACGTCCTCATCAACTCGGTGCACTCCTTGCACGAGCTGGGGGTCGCAGAGCTCGCTGACCGCCACGACCCTGAGCGCCTGGTGACCCTGCCCGCCACCGAGCTGGCTCGCAGGCATCTCGGCAAACCGCTGCCGAACATCTGCCTGCTCGGAGCCTTCGCCGCCCTGACCGGCAGCGTGTCGCTCGGCTCGATCGAGGTCGCGGTGAAGGGCAGGTTTGCCGCAGGCGTCGCCGAGCTCAACGTCTCGGCTGCCCGGGCCGGCTACGAGAACATCAGAGCCAGCCGCGAGAACGTCAGGCAGGTCAGCCATGCGCCAGCAGATTGAGGGTTCGCGGGCGATCGCCCAGGCCGTGGCCTGGTGCCGTCCCGCGGTCGTGCCTGCGTACCCGATCACGCCGCAGACCCACATCGTCGAAGCCGTCGGTGCGATGGCGAAGGCAGGCACCCTGGCCCCCTGCGAGTACCTCACCGTCGAGTCCGAGTTCAGCGCGATGTCGGTGGCCATCGGTGCCTCGGCGGCAGGGGCCCGCACCTACACCGCGACCGCCAGCCAGGGGCTGCTGTTCATGGCGGAGGCGCTCTACAACGCAGCGGGCCTCGGACTGCCGATCGTCATGACGGTGGCCAACCGGGCCATCGGTGCGCCCATCAACATCTGGAACGACCACAGCGACTCGATGAGCCAGCGCGACGCCGGCTGGGTGCAGCTCTACGCCGAGGACAACCAGGCTGCTGTCGGGCTGCACATCGTGGCCTTCCGGCTGGCCGAGGAGCTGTCGGTCCCCGTGATGGTGTGCGTCGACGGGTTCGTCCTGACGCACGCGTTCGAGCCGATCGAGCTGCCCGGCCAGGAGCTCGTCGACGACTACCTGCCGGCCTACCGGCCGCGGCAGGTGCTGGACCCGGCCGAGCCGGTCACGATCGGGGCGATGGTCGGACCGGAGGCGTTCACCGAGGTGCGCTATCTGGCGCACCACCAGCTGCTGCAGGCGATCGACCGCTTCCCCGAACTCGCGTCGGACTACACGGTGGCCTCGGGCCAGCCGCTCTCGACGCTGTCGAGCTACCACGTGGACGGCGCCAGGACGGTGGTCGTCGCGCTGGGCTCGGTGGCGGGCACGATCAAGGACGCGGTCGACGAGCTGGATGCCTCCGTCGGGGTCGTGACCCTCACCCTGTACCGCCCGTTCCCCGCAGCGGCTGTCCGCGAGGCGCTGTCGGGGGCCGACCAGGTCATCGTGCTCGAGCGGGCCTTCGCACCCGGCGCGGGTGGCGTCGTCAGCGCCGATGTCCGCGTTGCCCTGGCTGGGCTACCGACGACGGTGAGCACCGTCGTCGCAGGACTCGGTGGACGCGCCGTCACCAAAGTGTCGGTGCAGACGATGCTCGCCCAGGCCGGCGAAGGACGGTTGGCGGAGCTCAGCTTCCTGGATCTGCGTACCGACCTGGTCGACCGCGAGCTGGGCCGCCGCGACGACGTGCACCGGACCGGCCCGCACGCAGCGCACCTGCTGCGCGAGACCGGTGTTCCCGCAACCCGGATCGGATGAGGTGGCGCTGTGGTGGCCGAGGGCGTGAAGTTTTATCAGATCGGCAGCAGAGCGGTCGGGAACCGGCTGCTGGAGGAGTCGCTGCGCACCGGTCAAGCGAGCCCCGACCGACAGAACACCCTCAACTCCGGCCATCGGGCCTGCCAGGGCTGCGGCGAGGCACTGGGGGCGCGCTACGTCGTGGATGCGGCGTTCCGGGCCGCCAAGGGCAAGCTCATCGCTGTCAACGCCACGGGGTGCCTGGAGGTCTTCTCGACGCCCTACCCGGAGAGCTCGTGGCAGCTGCCGTGGCTGCACTCGCTGTTCGCCAATGCACCCTCGGTCGCCGCCGGCGTCGCCGCCGCGTTGAAGGCCTCCGGACAGGACGACATCCGCGTGCTCGCCCAGGGCGGTGACGGAGCCACCGTCGACATCGGTTTGGCCGCACTGTCCGGCATGTTCGAGCGCGACGACGACGTCCTCTACGTCTGCTACGACAACCAGGCGTACATGAACACCGGGGTCCAGCGTTCGGGGGCGACCCCACCGGCTGCCCGGACGGCCACGACGGAGGCGGTCGGCCCGCACCCGGGCAACCGGTTCGCTACTGGCAAGGACATGCCGCGCATCGCGATGGCACACGAGATCCCGTATGTAGCCACCGCGACCGTCGCGGAGCTGCACGACCTCGAGGCCAAGGTCGACAGGGCGATGTCCCTGCGCGGCGCCCGCTACCTGCACGTCCTCGTGCCCTGTCCGCTGGGCTGGGGCTCGGCTCCCGCCGACACGGTCCGGCTCGCGCGGCTGGCCCAGCGCAGCGGGCTCTTCCCGGTGTTCGAGGCCGAGCACGGCGAGGTCACCGCCACCCTGCCGATCCGGGGACGCGTTCCCGTCGAGGACTACCTGAGGCCGCAACGGCGGTTCGCGCACCTGTTCGGCGACCCGCCGGACACCGCCGTGCTCGGCCGGCTGCAGGCGCTTGCCGACCGCAACATCGCCCGGTACGACCTGCTCCCCGAAGAGGTGCGTTGACGATGGATAAGCCCTTCGCCATCACGCTGGACGTCCGGTCCAGCCTGGCAAATCACACCGGCTCCTGGCGCAGTGAGCGCCCCGTGTACGTCGACGGTCTGCCGCCGTGCAACCACGCCTGCCCGGCAGGCGAGCAGATCCAGGGCTGGCTGTACTCCGCTGAGGACGGCAGCTACGAGACCGCATGGCGGCGGCTGGTGAAGGACAACCCGTTCCCAGCCGTCATGGGACGGGTCTGTTACCACCCCTGCGAGACCGCCTGTAACCGCGCGGAGCTCGACAGCGCAGTCGGAATCAACTCGGTGGAGCGCTTCCTCGGCGACGAGGCGATCAGGCAGGGCTGGCAGCTGCCAGCCGCCGGACCGGCAACCGGCAAGCGGGTCCTCGTCGTCGGTGCCGGGCCGTCGGGACTGTCGGCTGCCTACCACCTGCGCCTGCTCGGCCATGCCGTCGAGATCCACGAGGCAGGGAGCCAGCCGGGCGGGATGATGCGGTTCGGCATCCCCACCTTCAGGCTGCCCCGGGATGTCCTCGACATCGAGATCGACCGGCTGCTGGCGACCGGCGTCACCCTGCACCTCGACACCCG
>JAYVYM010000226.1:0-2673 GCA_043784245.1 Frankiales bacterium | reverse complement strand
TTTGCGGGGACCGCCCCCGTCACCCGCGCATCCGGCCGCAGCCGTCAGGTCAAGGCCCGCCTCGTCCGGAACAAGCGGCTCGGCGATGCCTGCCACTGGCTAGACCCGGGGGCGCTTCAGTCGCTCAGACGGTGTTCAGCAAGGTGGGCAGCCGACAGAGCCGGCCCACTGCTGCCCCGCTCACACCATCGACGCGCCCGCGGCCGTCTTTGCTTACGCTCTCCCGACCGCCCGCACACCGCCGACGACCATCTGGAGACATGTGACCCGCCGCCGACTCAGCTTGCTATCCGCGTTGCTCGCAGTCATCATGCTGGCTGGCTGCGGCGGGGGCACCAAAACCGCCGGTCCGGGCAGCGCCTCCAGCGCCACCTCGAGTTCGACCGCTGACGCCGCACCGATCGACGCGACCTGCCCGACTTCGAACACCATCGCGTTCGCCAAGACCAAGTTCGTGCTCCACGGCGGCCTGGCGTTCGGCGCGTTCCACCGCTACCTGTACAAGCCCTACCAGGCCGGGGCCTTCGCAGCCGGGCAGAACGGCCGTATCGTCGCGTTCGTCAAAGGCGGCGCGTCGGCCCTGTTCATCAAGCGCGAGATCCGGCTGCTCAGCGAGGACGTCAAGGCAAACCCCGCGCTGTGCAACGCCATCGCCGCACCGCTCGCCAACGTCGGCAACAGCATTAGCAACGCGGTCGACCAGCTCAAGAGCGGCAACAGCAGCGGTCTGACCGCCGCCGAGACCGCTATCACCGATATCAAGGGCAAAGCCGCTAGCAGCGGGAACGCCATCACAGAGGACCCGAACGCGCCCAGCGGCTGACTGCGGGCAACCCTGCTGGCACTTCGCGGGTAGAACGCCTGCTCCGGGGGTCAGGCCGCCAGCTGGAGTCGGCCCGACGTGCGGAGAGTTATCGGTGGGGTGCGCGTCTGCCCGCAGCGGCTCGGCCGTGTCACGACGATCCGGCTTACCGGCGGGGCTGCTCAGCCGTGGGGCTTGGGCGCCGGGCTCCGTGCTGTTGGTGTTGCTACAGGTCGGGCTGACCGCCCGCGTCAACCTGTTGCGCGTGAGGTGCCAAAGGCTTCGTCCAGGGTGGTGGGTGTGAGGTTGCGGCTATGGATGAGCTCCAGGATCTGCCCGTACAAGCCGGTGATCGTGGGGTGGTTGGCGTGGCCGAGCATGACCACGCCCGGGTTGAGGTAGCGCTGCGCCTGCTGCAGCAGGACGTCAGGGGTGAGCAGCCGGGCGTCGCCGAACGAGCCATTCCACATCAGCACCCTGGTCCAGCCGGCGACCGCCGCGGCGGCGTCGGTCTGCGCGCTGTGCCGACCGTAGGGCGGCCGGAACCACGGCCGAGTAGTGGTGCCAAATGTCTGTTCGATCCACTGCTCGTTGCGTTCCAGCTCCGCGCGCACCGCGCTGTCGGTGGACCTGCGTAGATCCAAGTGGCTGTACGTGTGGTTGCCGAGCTGGACCTGTCCGGAGTCGATCAGTGGGCGCAGCGCGGTCGCGTGCGGCCGCCAGCTACTGGCGTAGATGCCGTTGGGGTTGAACGTCAGGTGCACGCCGCTGTCGGCTGCGAACTGGACGTAGGCGCTGACGACGTCGGCGTTGTCACCGTCGTCGATGGTGAGCGCGAGGTGGCGGGTGGCGCCGGGTATCGCCCGGACCACGACCGGCGGGCCAGGGTGTGCGGCGGGCACCAGCGCAGGCCGGACCGGCAGCGCCTCGGCCCGCCCGATGTCGGCGCCAGGCCTCAATCCCGGCCAGGACGGCGAGCCGTGCGGCGCTGGCGCCACTGGCGCCGTGCGATCACCGGCCAGCACCGCCGCGGTCCCCGCCGCCAAGGCCAGCAACAGGGACCTGCGGCCGAACGACCCACCTAATGCGCCCACCCTTCCAGGATCACCCACCGATTCAGCGGACCGCATCCAGGGGTGGCCGGCAGTCGACGGACGGCCCGGGCACTTTCGATGGCGCCCGACCGGTGTCCGCCCGGGGTTGGTGCTCGGCGGTCCTCGGTCCGAGATCAAGCCACCAAGATCGCACAACATCGTGCAGTCAAGGTCGCCGTTGAGCTGCGGCTGACGGTGACGAGCATGGCGACCACGCGGTATTGACCAGGCCGACTCGGACCTGGCACCCGGGCCGACATCAACGGCTTGGCCGCGATTCCAGGTCGTCATCGAGCGCTACCCGGCCGGGTTGCTCGACGTCAGTTGTCGGGCCTGTCGGGCCGTGGTGACCACGCAGGTCACTGCGGCCAGGAGGAGCCCGACGCGTGTGACCGGGCCGCCGGTCGGGCGCAGCAGCAAGATGACACTGAGGACCAGAACTGTGCGGCTGGCCGGCGCCAACCAGCGACTCAGCCGGGTGTGAGCGTGCCGACGCCGGAACCCGCTGTCATTGCTTGCCAGCTCTTGCGCGACGGCGCCGAGGAGTCGGGCGTCGCTGCCGGCCACGAGCTCGCCATCGGTGAGGGCGCGTTCTTGGAGCAAGGCAGCGAACGCCAACGGCAGCCGTACGGCGCGGGCGATCGCCTCCGCTGACCAACCGGCTCGGGCGAGAGCCCCGGCGAGGGCCAGGTGCAGGCTGGGGAGCCGGTCCCGGTCCACCTCGGTCACCGAGAACCCCTCGGGTCCCGTCAGGCGCCGCTGAGCTGGACAGCCTTG
>JAYVYM010000225.1:0-11874 GCA_043784245.1 Frankiales bacterium | reverse complement strand
CAGCGCACCGACCAGCGCGACGGCGGCCGACACCATCAGGTCGGCCTGGGCGAGCAGTCGATGCGGCACCGGCACCGAGGCCGCCAGCGGCGCGCGGTCGACGTCGAGTCGTACCGGATCGGCGAACCGGGTCGCGACCACGGTCAGGGCCACTCCGGCGGCCAGGGCCCAGATCAGCGTGGGCCCGGCGTCGCGCCCGGTGTGCACGTGCGTGGCCGCCCCGAGGACCGCGCCGATCGCCGCGGCGCAGGCCAGCAGCCGGGGGATGACCGGGGTGCCCTGCTCCTGCAGCACGGCCTTGCCGGTCAGCGCGCGGGGGACCCCGCGGGCGGGTAGCGCCAGGCGGCGACGGCGGGACCGGCGCAGCGGCTCGGTACGGGTCAGGTAGATCGACGCCGTGAAGCCCAGCCGCAGTGCGGTCCTGGTCACGTCGGCCCGCCGTGAGCGTCCGAGCAGCCGTTCGGGGGTGGTGCGCGAGGCCGCCCGGACGGCGAGCAACCCGAGCGGGACGAGCAGTACAGCCAGGAACGCGGCGGCCAGCAGTCCGGCCTGCGGCGCGGCGCCACCCGCGGCCCCCGACAGCGGCAGGGCGCCGGGGACCTGGTCAGCGACGGTCCGCAGGGCGGCCCGCGGTCCGTCGAGGGCGAGCCGGCGGCCGAGCACGCAGAGCGCTATCAGCGCGGCGGCCGCGACGAGCGCGCCGGCCGCGCGGGCGAGCGGGGCCAGCGCGGGGGTCGACTGGACCAGCCAGGCCAGCAGCGCGACGGCGACCGCGAGCAGCCCGGGGAGCAGCAGGTCGTCGCGCAGCACCACGCGGGCCGGCGCGCCCAGGGCCCGGACGTCGACATACAGCAGGACGGCGCTGACGAGCACCGCGGCGGCCGCCGCCCGGCTGAGCGCCGCGAACAGGGCGGGCAGCACCAGGGCGCGGCGTGGCAGCGGCCAGGTCAGGAGCAGCCGGGCGTCCTCCGGGGGCAGCACGACCGGCCCGCCTCGGACAGCCGCGGCGCTGCGGCCGGCGACCACGGCCAGCGCCGCTGCCAACAGGAGCACGGGCTCCGCCGCTGCCGCGGCGTCCCGGGCCGGGCCGGGGCCGGGCGGGCGACCGGAGAACAGGGCGTACAGCGGGAAGAAGGCGACGAGCACAGTGACATAGACGACGTACAGCGCGTCACCGAGCGACTGCCGCTGACGGCGGGCTCGCGAACGCGCCCGGCGTACCTGGCCGGCGACCACCCAACCGCTGACGACCGGCCCGGGAAGGACCGTCACGCGTCGTCGTCGGGGACCGGCACGACCTCGCGCGGCGCGCCCTCCTGCACGACCTGCCCGTCAACCAGCAGCAGGGCGCGGTCGGCGAAGTGCTCGACGCGGGCCCGGGCGTGCGTGGCGACAACGGCTGCGGCGCCGCCGGCGCAGGCCTCGCGCAGCAGGTCCAGGAAGGCGGCGCGACC
This sequence comes from Frankiales bacterium, assembly GCA_043784245.1. Lineage (GTDB taxonomy): Bacteria > Actinomycetota > Actinomycetes > Mycobacteriales > SCTD01 > JAYVYM01. Next base: position 10,420 of record JAYVYM010000225.1, on the reverse strand, counting down.
GGCCTCGTCGAGCCCCGAGAAGGGCTCGTCGACCAGCAGCAGGTCAGCAGGTCGCAGAAACGCCAACGCGAGGCCGGCCTTCTGCCGCATACCGCGGCTGAAGGTCGCCGGCACCTCGTCGTAGGCGCCGACGAGGCCCAACCGGTCCAGCAGACCCAGCAGGCGCTCCGGACCGTCGGGCACGCCCCAGGCCCCCGCGACGAACGCGCCGTGGGCCCGCAAGGTCAGATCGGGGAACAGCAGCGGCTCGTCGGGCACGTACGCCACCCGCCGCCGGTGCTCGGGCTGGTCGGTGCCGGGCTCGACGACCAGGTCGCCGACCCGCAGGACGCCCTCGCTCGGGTCGAGCACCCCGGCAACAGCGGCCAGGGTCGTCGACTTGCCGGAGCCGTTGTGCCCCAGGACGGCCAGCACCTGACCCGGCCGGACCGTGAAACTCAAGGGGCCGAGCACGCGCCGACCGTCGTAGTCCTTGCACAGCCCCTCGACAGCGAGCACCGGAGCTACCGCCTCGGCGGTCGCGGCAGAGCGGGAACGGCGGGCCACGGCCAGGACGCTAGCCGCCGCCCTCAGTCGAAGGCGGGGTCCTCGGTCCTGGTGCGCTTGAGCTCGTAGAAGTGCGGGAAGCCGGCCAGCAGCCGCGCACCGTCCCACACCTCACCGGCTACCTCGCCACGCGGGATGCGGGACAGCACCGGCCCGAAGAACGCCACTCCATCGACGTGCAGCACCGGGGTGCCGACGTCCATCCCGACCGGGTCCATCCCGGCGTGGTGCTCGGCCTTCAGCTCCACGTCATAACTGCTGTCGGTGGCTGCGGCGGCGAGCGAGACAGGCAGGCCGGCCTCGGCAAGCGCGCCCGCAAGCAACGCCGGGTCATCGAGCTCGACCTTGTCGTGGTGGATGCGGTTGCCGAGCGCGGTGTAGAGCGGGAGCAGGTCGCCGGTGTGCGCGCGGGCGGCGATGCAGACCCGCACCGGCCCCCATGCCTTCGTCATCATCTCGACGTACTGCTCGGGCATCTCCCGCCCCTCATTGAGGACGGCCAGGCTCATCACGTGCCACGAGACGTCGAGCTCGCGCACCTGCTGCACCTCGAGCACCCAGCGGGAGGTGATCCAGGCCCACGGGCACAGGGGATCGAACCAGAAGTCGAGCTTCGTCGCTGCCATGGCCGGACTCTTGCCCATGCAACGAGCACCCGCAACCTCCGCATGTCTCGATGGCAGGATGACGCGGTGAAGACCGAGACTGCCCGTAGCAACAACCTCAGCAGGGACGAGGCCGTCGCTCGCGCCGCGCTGCTGACCGTGACGTCGTACGACGTCACGGTCGACCTCACCGGGCAGGACCCCGGCACCACCTTCCGGTCCACGACGACGGTGCGCTTCGCCTGCACCGCTCCGGGCGCGAGCAGCTTTCTCGAGCTGGCCGCCGACACGCTGCGCTCGGCGACCCTGAACGGCCGGCTGCTCGACCCTGCCGGTTTCGCCGACGACCGGCTGCTCCTGCCCGGGCTGGCCGCCGACAACGAGCTGGTCGTCGACGCCGACTGCCGCTACATGCGGACCGGCGAGGGGCTGCACCGCTTCGTCGATCCGGTGGACGGCGCGATCTACCTGTACACGCAGTTCGAGACCTACGACGCGCACCGGATGTACGCCTGCTTCGACCAGCCAGACCTGAAAGCCACGTTCGCCCTGCAGGTCTACGCGCCGGCCGGCTGGACCTGCGTGAGCGGTGGCGCCGTCCAGGAGCAGCCGGCCGACGGCGCGGCCGGCGTCTGGCGCTTCGCCCCGCTGCCGCGGGTGTCGACCTACATCACGGCGCTCGTCGCGGGGCCCTACGCGCATGTCCACGACGAGCACGACGGCATCCCGCTGGGGCTGTACTGCCGGGCCTCCCTGGCGCAGCACCTCGACGCCGAGGAGCTGTTCACCGTCACCAAGCAGGGCTTCGACTTCTTCCACCGGGTCTTTGACTTCCGCTACCCGTTCGGCAAGTACGACCAGCTCTTCGTCCCGGAGTTCAACGCCGGGGCGATGGAGAACGCCGGCTGCGTGACATTTCTCGAAGATTACGTCTTCCGCTCCAAGGTGACCGACGCGGCGTACGAGCGACGCGCCGAGACGGTGCTGCACGAGATGGCGCACATGTGGTTCGGCGATCTCGTGACGATGCGCTGGTGGGACGACCTGTGGCTGAACGAGTCCTTCGCGACGTACATGTCGGTCCTCGCGCAGGTCAGCGACACCCGCTGGAAGGGTGCCTGGACGACATTCGCGAACACGGAGAAGACCTGGGCCTACCGCCAGGACCAGCTGTCGTCCACCCACCCGATCGCGGCCGACATCCGAGACATGGACGATGTTCGCGTCAACTTCGACGGCATCACCTACGCCAAGGGCGCGTCGGTGCTCAAGCAGCTGGCGGCGTGGGTCGGCCAGCAGGCTTTCCTGCGTGCTGTGCAGGCGTACTTCACGAGGCATGCGTACGGCAACACGGTGCTCGCCGACCTGCTCTCAGAGCTCGAGACCGCCAGCGGCCGGGACCTGTCGAGCTGGTCGTCGGAGTGGCTCGAGACGGCCGGCGTCAACACGCTGCGACCGTCCTTCGAGACCGGCGCCGACGGTGCCTTCACCGACTTCGCGGTCCTGCAGGAGGCGCCGGCGCAGTGGCCGACGCTGCGCTCGCACCGGGTCGCGGTCGGCCTGTACGACGTCGTCGACGGCGCGCTCGTGCGCACCGGCCGTGTGGAGCTCGACGTCGTCGGCGCCAAGACCGAGGTGCCGGCTCTGGTCGGCCGCGCACAGCCCGATCTTGTGCTGGTCAACGACGACGACCTGACGTACGCCAAGATGCGCCTGGACCCGCGGTCACTGGCCACCCTGATCGACTGCATCGGCGACATCACCGACTCCCTGCCGCGGGCACTGTGCTGGTCCGCGGCCTGGGACATGACCCGGGACGCCGAGCTGCCGGCCCGCGACTACGTCAGCCTGGTGCTGGCCGGCCTGCCGCAGGAGAGCGACATCGGCGTGGTGCAGTCGCTGCTGCGGCAGGCGCAGAGCGCCGTCACGATGTTCGCCGACCCCGGTTGGGTACCGGTCGGTCGCGCCCGACTCGCCGCGGCTGCCCACGACGCGGTGCTGGCGGCTGCCCCGGGCAGCGACCTGCAGCTCGCCTGGGCTCGGGCGCTCGGCACCCTGGCCGCGACGCCGGATCAGGTCGGCCTGCTGCGCGGCCTCCTGGACGGGCAGGTGGCGGTGCCCGGGCTGTCGGTCGACGCGGATCTGCGCTGGCACCTGCTGCTGCGCCTGGTGGTTCTGGGGATGGCCGGGCCGGCCGAGATCGACACCGAGCTGACCCGGGACCACACCGCGGCCGGTGAGCGCAACGCCGCCGCAGCCAGGGCGGCCCAGCCCACGGCGCTGGCCAAGGCGCAGGCCTGGCGGCTGGCGGTACAGGACACCTCGGTGCCCAACTCCGTGCAGTCGGCGGTGATCGCCGGCTTCAACCAGGCTGAGCAGGTGTCGCTGCTCGAGGCCTACGTGGAGCCGTACTTCGACGTGATCGACGAGGTGTGGCGCGCCCGGACGGCCGAGATGGCGCAGAGCATCGTCGTCGGGCTGTACCCGGTGCTGCAGGTGTCGCCGGCCCTCGTCGCCCGCACCGACGCCTACCTCGACTCCCCGGACGTGCCGCCGGCTCTGCGCCGGCTGCTGCTCGAGGGCCGCGACGGTGTGGTCCGCGCTCTGCGCGCCCGCGACCGCGACGCCGCCTCGGCCTGAGCCGCTGCTTCGCGGCTGGTCGGCGGGGGTCAGTGCGAGCCGGTGCTCTGGACCTCGTCGTGGCCGGCGTCGACAGCCGGCGCCGCGCCGGAACCGGAAACCGCGTTGTCCCGCACCGCCAGCTGGGCCTGCTTGGTGGCGGCCGGCGAGAGGACCTCGCGCCGGCCTGCGCTGTCGGCGACCTGACGCAGCCCCTCGATGATCCCGCCGCCCAGGTCGCCGCCGCCGAACGCCGTCGTCATCGACAGCACCGCGAGGGCGCAGACCCGATCGGGCACCCGACGCCGTACGCCCGAACCGGTGACCACCTCGACCCGGCGCTGGCCGGGGGCGACCACGAGCAGCACCGCGTCGTGCGCGCGCGGCCCGAGCGCGGCATGCAGGCGCTCCGCGCCGGACCGGAAGTGCGTGACGTCCTCGAGGTCGAGGTCACCGACCAGCACCGAGACGTCCAGGTCGTTCTCGTCACGGATCTTCTGCAGGTCGAGCTCGATCCGCTCCTGTTGCCGTGGGGCCAGACCGCCGGGGCTACCAGCCACCGCTGGCCCCACCCCTGCTCGCACCGGCAGCGTCGGCAGTCTCGACGGCGGCGACCGGGTCGGGCGGCCCGGCAAACCAGACGGGGGCGGCCGACCAGCCGCGCTGGGGGCGGTAGCGCTCGGCCTTGACCAGCCCGGGCAGCCACACGAGGGCGGCGACGACGGTCGCGATCGCCACCGGGATGAGGACGAAGAGCAGGATCGTCGCGCCGGCGGACAGGCCGGACCCGAGGTCGGCGCCCTCGCGCGGCCCCAGGTTGTCGTTGGCCGCGAGCGCGGGACCCGCCGTCAGGAAACCGGCCAGCAGCGCGCTGGTCAGGCAGGCGGTGCGGGCTAGTCGGCGGCTCACGGCATCCTCACGTCGTCGGGGTGTCGGTGGGTGGGGGCAGTCGGTGCCGACGCGGCAGAACCTACCGTCCACCGCCGGATCCCTTCGTTCAGCAACGTGGCGAGCCGGGCCGTACCGGGGTCGTCGAGCAGCTCTTCCAGGCCTTTCGGGCGGCCGGCGCCATCCGCGACGGGCAGCCGCCAGTTGGGGTACTCGTCGACAGTGCCCGGCAGATTGGGCTGGCGCAGATCACCCACCGCGTCACCGAACGCGGCCAGCACGATGCGGCACGGCGAGGCGGCGAGTGCCGCGTGCATCGCCAGCACCACGTCGCCGTCCGCCGCCGCGAGCAGGCCCTGCTCCTCGAGCATCGCCAGCAGAGCGTCGCGCTGGGCCCGCGCCCAGGCCCGCTCCTGCTCGACGGGGACGCCGAGCTGGCCGAGCTCGTGCCGCACGCGGACGTGCTCGTCGACCAGGAAGCCGGCCGCGGTCGGCAGATCATGGGTCGTGACGCTCGCCATCGCCAGCGCCCGCCACTGCGCCGGCGGGACGTAGACGCCGTCCTCGGTCTCGAACCACAGCACCGCGCTGCCGAGCACGCCGGCCGCGTCCAGGGTCGTCCGCACCCGGAGCTGCACCGTCCCGAGGTCCTCCCCCACCACCACCGCGCCCGCCCGGACGGCCTCCAGGGCGAGCACGCCGAGCATCGCGTCGGCGTCGTAGGAGACGTAGGTGCCGCGCGCGGCGCTCGCACCCGCAGGCACCCACCACAGCCGGAACAGTCCCATCACGTGGTCGATGCGCATCCCGCCGGCGTGCCGCAGCACCCCGCGTACCAGCTCGCGAAAGGGTGCGTACGCCAGCTCCCGCAGCCGGTCGGGACGCCACGGCGGCAAGCCCCAGTTCTGGCCCTGCTGGTTGAACGAGTCAGGGGGCGCCCCGATGGTCGTCGTCATCGCGAGCGCGTCCTGCAGCGCCCAGGCGTCGGCCCCACCGGGATCGACGCCGACCGCCAGGTCGTGGACGACGCCGAGCGGCATCGCGCCCGCGGCGTCGCGTACCGCGGCGAGCTGCTCGTCGACGAGCAGCTGCAGCCAGCACCAGAAGGCCACCCGCTCGGCGAGCTCGACGCGGGCCGCGGCCACGCCCGCGCCGTCCGGCCGCCGCAGGGCGGCCGGCCACTGCTGCCAGGGCGCGCCGTGCCGCTCGGCCAGCGCGCAGAACAGCGCGAAGCCCTCGATCGGTTCGCCGAGCTCGGCCCGGAAGGCGGCGAGCGCGCCGTCCCGGTGCGTCGGCCAGAGCAGCTCCAGCGCGGCCAGCTTGGCTTGCCAGGCAGCATCACGCTCGACCCGGTCGGGGTCGGTGTACGGCCGGAGGTCACGGATCCGCTGCTGCAGGTCGGCCGGCGCCGCCGCGTACTCCGCGACGTCCTCGACGCGCAGCCACAGCGGTGAGCGGAAGCGTCGGCTCGACGGCGAGTACGGCGACGGCGTGAGCGGGCTGACCGGGGTCTCGGCGTGCAGCGGGTTGACCAGGACGACGCCGCCGCCCTGCTCGGCGGTGCGAAGCACGATGGTGCGAAGGTCGGCGTAGTCGCCGACCGCCCAGGAGTCGGCGCTGCGCAGCGCGTACAGCTGGACCATCCAGCCCCAGGTCCGCCCGAGCGTCGGCGGCAGGGCGATCCGGGCCGGCGCCACCACGACCACGCACTGCTCGGTGCCGGTGCGCAGCCGGTGCCAGCCCAGCGGCAGCTCGGGAAGCCGCAGGCGGCGCAGCGGGCGCCCGTCACGTTGCTCGAGGACCGGCCCGGTCACCGCGAGCTCGGCGACCGAGCCGTCCTCGAGCTCGAGCGACAGCGGTACGTCACCGCGGACCTCGACGCACGCCGGCTGGCCCTCGCGCACCACCAGGACGGGCGGGAGCACCCGGCGCCACGGGGCCTGGTCGAGGTCGAGGATGGCGGCGGCCAGTGCGTCCGGCGTACCGGCGTCGACACCGAGCGCCGCCAGCGCGGCAAGAACGGCCGCCGGCTCGACGGTGACGCGCGCGCCGGACCAGTCGGCGTAGGAAGTTGCGACGCCGTGCGCAGCCGCGAGCTCGGCCAGACCGTCGGGGGCTGTCACGGCCGGGGGCCTGCCCGCCTGGTCAGCGGGTACCCATCAACACGTCACGCGGGGTCGCGCAGTCATCGGGGGGCCATCGGTCGCGGGGTCGTCGCGGAGCCGGGCGTACATCACCAGGTCGTGGCGCCCGCCGCGCCACTGCGCACCGCGCAGCACGCCCTCGCGGCGAAACCCGGCCCGCTCGAGCGCCCGCTGCTCCGCCACGTTGGTGACGTCGGTCGTCGCCTCGAGGCGGTGCACCGGGTAGCTGACGAACAGGTACTCGGCGAGCATCCCCTGCGCACGCGCGCCATGGCCCTTCTGGCGGGCCGACGGACGCAGCGAGATCCCGATGCTCAGTGCCGTCGAGCCGCGGTTGGGGCCGTACGTCACCTCGTGCCAGCTGACGGTGCCGAGCAGCAGGTCGTCGCCGTCGGTGACCGCCAGCCGGCCCAGGCCGGGGGGCGCGGTCGGCAGCCCCGTGTCGTAGCGGCCGGGGGTCGGGCCACCGGTGAAGTCCTCGTAGGGCGAGGCGGGATCGGCCCGCCAGCCGGCCAGGACCGCCTCCTCCTGCGGACGAGGCGGCCGCAGCCGGGTTGCGACGGCGCTCACGCCCAGGCCGGCGGGTGCCGCTCGCGCCACGGTCGGGCCTGCTCGAGCTGCGCCGACAGGGACAGCAGTGTCACCTCGTCGGCGGGCCGGCCGACCAGCATCACGCCGATGGGCAGGCCGTCTGGCGAGGTGTGCAGCGGGAGGCTGACCGCCGGCTGACCGCTGGCGTTGAACACCGCCGTGAACGGCGTCCACCGCTTCATCCGGGCGAACTCCTCTGCCGGGTCGCCGGTCTCGCTGAACCAGCCGATCGGCGCGGGTGGCTGCGCCAGCGTCGGCAGCAGCAGGACGTCGTACGCCGCCGTCGCGCGCACCCCCGCCCGGGTCGCGGCCTGCACCGCCGCCACCGCACCGGTGAACTGGGTTGCCGTGGTCGCGCGGCCGCGCTCGCGCAGCCAGCGGGTCAGCGGCAGCAGCAGGCGTTCGGACTCTGGCGGCACCAGCACGCCGGCGGCGCTGACCGACCAGAGCACCTCGAAGGACGGCGCGAGGTCCTGGCCGTACGGCGGGTCGATGTCCTCGACGTCGTGACCGAGCCCGGCGAGCAACGCCGAGGCCGCCTCGTAGGCCTCGACGACGTGCGGGTGCACCGTCGCCCCCTCGACGACCGGGCTCCGGGTGCGGCCGATCCGCAGCCGGCCGGGCAGCCGGTCGCAGGCCGACAGGAAGCTGCCGACGGGCGGCGCCGCCCAGTGCGGGTCGCCCGGCATCGGGCCGGCCATCGCGTCGAGCAGGGCGGCCGCGTCCCGGACGGTACGGGCCAGCGGGCCGTTGCCGGCGAGGCCGGTGATGTCGCCGACGACCGGGCCGGCGCTGATCCGGCCGCGGGCGACCTTGAGGCCGACCAGGCCGTTGACGCTGCCGGGGATGCGCAGCGAGCCGCCACCGTCCGAGCCCTGCGCGAACGGCAGCAGCCCGGCCGCGACGGCTGCCCCGGCGCCACCACTGCTGCCGCCGGCCGACAGCGAGCGGTCCCACGGGTTGCGGGTCGGTGGGCCGACGGCCGTCTCGGTGTAGCAAGGCAGCCCGAACTCCGGCGTCGCGGTCTTACCCAGGCTCACTGTCCCGGCGTCGCGGAGCTTGTCGACGACGTGGTCGGACACGTCGGGTACGAACCCCGCCATCGCCCGCGAGCCGAAGCCGGTCGGCACCCCCGCCGTCAGGTTGAGGTCCTTGATCCCGATCGGTACGCCGGCGAGCGGGCCGTCCGGCAGCGGCCCGGCGGCCTGGGCGCGGGCCGCTGCCAGCGTCAGGGTCACGAAGGCACCGAGGTCACCGTCGAGGCGGGCGATCCGGGCGGCGTAGTGCTCGACCAGCTCGACCGGCGACACCTCACCGGCGCGGACAGCCGCGCCCTGCTCGAGGGCGGTGAGGTCGTGCAGCTGCGCCATGCCCGGACCGTACTGGTCTCAGGCAGGCTCCTCGAGCGCATCGAGGTCGGGCATGCCGTCCAGGAACGGCCGCCAGCGTGGGTCGAGGCGCCGGGCGCCGACCACGCGCCAGGCGGCCCCGATCGGGGCCGCGGGCTGCCGGCGCAGCCGCCAGCCCATCTCGGCCACGGCCCGGTCGGCCTTCGCGTGGTTGCAGCGGCCGCACGCCGACACCACGTTGTCCCAGGCGTGCGGGCCGCCGCGGCTCTTGGGCACCACGTGGTCCAGGCTGGTTGCCGGGGCGTGGCAGTAGACGCACCGGCCGCCATCTCGGGCGAACACCGCCTTGCGGGTCAGCGGCACGGTCGGCCGGTGGGGCACCCGGACGTACCGGGTGAGGCGTACGACGGAGGGCACCGGCAGGTTGCTGCGCGGGCTGTGCAGGACGTCATCGGTGCCCGCGACGGCCACCGCCTTGTCGGTGAGCACCAGCACGACGGCGCGGCGCCCCGGCACGACGCACAGCGGCTCGTAGGTCGCGTTGAGCACCAGCGCCTCGGCCATCCAGCCCTCCTCGGGCGAAGTCTGGCCGATCCGGCCGGGATGCGCCACGGACCTCTGCGACCGATGATCATCCGATGGCCCTGCTCGTCGTGCACCTGGTGGCCGTCAGCTACCTCACCGGGCTGGTCTGGGTCGTCCAGCTCGTCGTCTACCCGGGCTTTCGCGTCGTCGGCCCGACGCCCGCCTGGCAGGTCTTCCACGACGCGCACGGCCGGGCCCTGGCCGCCGTGGTCGTGCTGCCCTGGGCGGCGCAGGGCGCGACGCTGGCTGTGCTGCTGGTCGCGCGCCCGGACGGCGTGCCGCTGCCCCTGGTGCTGATCGCCGCAGCGCTCGGCCTGGCGACCGTCGCGGTGACCGTGCTGTCGTCGGTGCCGCTGCACAGCCGCCTGCAGCCGTACGACGACCGCCTCGCCCGGCGGCTGGTCGCGACCAACTGGCTGCGTACCGCTGCCTGGACAGCCGGTACCGCCTGCGCCGCGGCGATGCTGCTGCTCGCGTCGTAGGACCGATGTCCTGTCCTAGTGTTGCGGGTGTGCTCCGCTACCCCGACGCCCCTCGCGACGACCTCGTTGATGACCTGTTCGGCACTGCGGTCGCCGACCCGTACCGCTGGCTGGAGGACCTCACCTCCCCCGAGACCGTCGCGTGGCGGCAGGCGCAGGACGTCCTGGCGACCGAGCAGCTGGCGGCGCTACCCGGCCGCACGGCGCTACGGATCCGGCTCGAGCAGCTGCTCGCGGCCGGCGCGGTTGGTGCCCCTGCGTGGCGGGCCGGCCGGCCGTTCTGGCTGCGCCGCGAGCCCGGTGGGGAGCACGCCGTCCTCTGGACCCGCGACGGTGACGGGACGGCGCGGGTGCTGCTGGACGTGATGGCTGTCGACCCGTCGGGGGCGACGACGCTGGACGGCTGGGCGCCGAGCAAGGAGGGCCGGCTGCTGGCGTACCAGCTGTCGACCGGTGGTGACGAGGAAGCGCTGCTGCGGGTCCTCGACGTCGCCACCGGTGCAGTCGTCGACGGGCCGATCGACCGCTGCCGGTACTCCCCCGTGGCCTGGCTGCCGGGCGGTGCCGAGCTGTTCTACGTACGCCGGCTCGCTGCGGGCCTGGTGCCTACC
>JAYVYM010000224.1:0-4249 GCA_043784245.1 Frankiales bacterium | reverse complement strand
TGTCGGCGGTCGACAGCGCGTCGGCGTAGCGCAGGTCGATCTCCTGCTGGCCGGGCGCCACCTCGTGGTGGGAGTACTCCACCGAGATGCCCATGCTCTCCAGCACGGTGATCGCCTGCCGGCGGAAGTCGTGCGTCACGTCGTGCGGTGTCAGATCGAAGTAGCCGCCGGCATCGACCGGCTCAGGGACGACACCCCTCGGTGGCAGCGCCTTCAGCAGGAAGAACTCGATCTCCGGGTGGGTGTAGAAGGTGAAGCCCGCGTCGCTGGCCTTGGCCAGGGTGCGCCGCAGCACGTGCCGGGGGTCGGCCCAGCTCGGCGAGCCGTCCGGCATCGAGATGTCGCAGAACATCCGTGCGGTGCCGGGCGACTCCCCGCCCCAGGGCAACACCTGGAAGGTCGCCGGGTCGGGCTTGGCGAGCATGTCGCTCTCGTGCACCCGCGCGAAGCCCTCGATGGCCGAGCCGTCGAAGCCGATGCCCTCCGCGAACGCCCCCTCCAGCTCCGCGGGCGCGATCGCGACGGACTTGAGGGTGCCCAGGACGTCGGTGAACCACAGCCGGATGAACCGGATGTCACGCTCCTCGAGCGTACGGAGCACGAACTCCTGCTGCTTGTCCATACGCGAGAGTCTGTCAGGCGACGCGGTCTGTCAGGCAGCCCGGTCTGTCAGCCCTTGGGCTTGGCGCTGCCCCGTACCGCAGTCAGAGCGGACGAGCCGCCGGTCGGCGGGGTCTGGCCCTTGGTCTTCTTGTTCTGGTCCTGCTTGGGCTTCCTGACCTCGCGGCTGTTCTTGCTCTTGTCGGCCATGACGGTCTCCTGCGGTAGCGGTGCACGGGCGGTGCGGAGCCCGACCGGCGCGCCGAGGTCTGTCACTGTGTCACGGCGTGGCCCCCGTCAGGTGCGGACCTGGGCGAGTAGGCCGACGCCGTTCCCGGAGGTGCGCTGGCAGGGCGCCCGCATCGGCAGGGTGGCTCGGATCGCGGCCGCCGACATCGGTCTGCCGGTGTGCCAGCCCTGCACGGTGTCGCAGCCGGCGACCGCCAGCGCCTCGAGGGTCGGCTGGTCCTCGACGCCTTCAGCCACCACGCGCAGCCGCAGGTCATGGGCAAGCCGGACGGTCGAGGACACGATCAGCGCGCAGGAGGAGTCGGTCAGCAGGTCGCGTACGAAGGAGCGGTCGATCTTGAGCTCGTCGACGGGCAGGACGCGTAGGTAGGCCAGGCTCGACAGCCCCGTGCCGTAGTCGTCCAGGGACAGCCCGACGCCGAGCGTGCGCAGCGCGACGAGCGTCGCGAGGATGCGGTCCGGGTCGCTCATGACGACCGTCTCGGTCACCTCGATCCGCAGGTGCCGCGCAGGTACCGCGTGCTCGGCGAGCACCCGGGCGACGGAGGCCGGCAGGTCCACGTCGAGCAGGTCGGGCGCGCCGAGGTTGACCGCGACGTGGACGTCGCGGTCGGCGGCGAGCAGCTCGGCCAGGAACGCGACGGCCTGAGCGAGGACGCGGGCGGTCATGCTCGGCAGCAGTCCAGCCCGCTCCACGGCCGCGAGGAACTCCCCAGGCAGCAGCAGTCCACGGGTCGGATGGTTCCAGCGCACGAGGGCCTCGAAGCCGAGGACGCGACCGTCGCGCGGGTCGGTCTTGGGCTGGTACCAGGCCTCGATCTGGTCGTCGGCCTGCAGAGCCGAACGCAGCTCGGACAGTAGCGCCAGGCGGTCGCGTGAGCCCTGGTCGAGCTGGGCGTTCCAGGTCACGCAGCCACTGCGGTGGTCCTTGGCGCGGTACAGCGCGACGTCGGCGCGGCGCAGCAGCTCGCTCGAGACGGCCCGGCCCGCCGCCGCCGCGCCTGCGCCCGCCGAGGGCGGACCGGTCAGCTGTGCGCGACCGACGCTGACCCCGACGACGACCCGGGTCGTCACCACCAGCGCCGGCTGCTCGACCACGGCCCGCAGCGCGCCGGCGAGCTGGGCGCCGTCCGTGCCGGCCCGCCCCGCACCGCGCGGGAGCAGCACCGCGAACTCGTCGCCACCGAGCCGCGCCACGAGGCAGCGCGACGCGGTGGCCCGCAGCTGCCCGGCGATCAGGATCAGCAGGTCGTCACCCGCGCCGTGGCCGAGGCTGTCGTTGACCTCCTTGAACCCGTCGAGATCGAGCAGCAGCAGCTCCAGGGGATTCTCGACCGAGGGCGGCACCGCGCCCGCGCTGGCCTCCAGCGCCTCGAGCAGCGCGCGCCGGTTGGCCAGCCCGGTCAGCTCGTCGGTCATCGCCTGCGCCCGGCTGCGCTCCAGAGCGCGCCCCTGCGCGAACAGCTGCCGGGTCCGCAGCACGGCCAGCAGCACACAGACCGCGGCGAACCAGACCCCGAGCACGGGCATGTCGTTGTAGGTGCCGCCCACCAGGACGGCGAGCGCGACGAGGGTGGCGAGGGCGGGCAGCGTCGAGGAGGCGTGCCAGTGGTGTCCGGCGGCCGTTCGGGTGCCGGGCAGGGACACCGCCGCCAGGGCGACGAACACCGGCCCGGCCGTGTAAAGGACGTCGAGGTAGGTGCCGTAGCGGAAGCTGCCGCTCGCCGCGGCCAGGCCGTACAGCGCGTCTCCCACCGTCATCAGCCCGAAGCCGGCCAGCAGCAGGAGCCACATGCGGTCGGCCTGGCCGCCGGTGAGCGACAGGCCGGTGAGCGTGACGACGAGCAGCGTGAAGCCCCCGACCGCGTAGGCGAGCACGTACACGACGTCCACCAGGCTGCTGTGCAGCAGCGCCGGGTAGGCCGCGCTGACGGTCGCCACCGCCACCGCTGCCGCCCCGCTGAACACGATGCCGCCCTCGAGGACCGACCCGCGGCCGGTACGGCCGGCGCGCCGCCGGGACAGCACGAGCAGGCCCGCGTACCCGAACGGGTATAGCAGCAGCGACGAGCAGTCCGACAGGTTGAGCCCGCCAGGGCCGGCGTGCTCACCGGCGGTGATCCAGAACTGGATGACGAAGCCGCCCGCGTAGCCCGCCAGCCCGAGCCCGAGCAGCAGCCAGGCCAACCGGCTCTGCAGGTCGTTGCGCGCGGTGAGCAGCGTGACCACCGCGGCGACCGAGGTCACCGCCGCGAGTGCCAGGTGCTGCAGGTCGACCGCCATCGCGCTGTCCGGCAGCGCCGTTGCCGCCATCACCAGCAGCCAGCCGGTGAGCACCCAGCCGACGGCGATGGTCGGGCCGGTGGGCCGGGACACGCGTCTCATGGCGCGACCATCGGCGCCCCGCCGGCCCGCCTGACTACGCCAGACGGCCCAACCGGCCACCGGGAGTGTCCCGGTGCGCAGTCGGGGAATGGCTGAGGACAGGTACATCCCTGACCCGAGGAGCAGCGTGACCACCACGAACACGGTCGTCAGCCAGTCCGGCACCTTCACGATCGGCGGCGACCTGACCGTCAACCGGCTCGGCTTCGGCGCCATGCGCATCACCGGCAAGGGCGTCTGGGGACCGCCAGCAGATGCGGAGCAGGCCCGCGCGGTCCTGCGGCGGGCCGTCGAGCTCGGTGTCGACTTCATCGACACCGCCGACAGCTACGGCCCGTACATCAGCGAGGACCTGATCCGCGAGGCCCTACACCCGTACGACGGCATCACCATCGCCACGAAGGGCGGCCTCACCCGGTTCGCGCCCGACCAGTGGGAGCAGGTCGGTCGACCGGAGTACCTGCGGCAGAGCGTGCACATGAGCCTGCGCCGGCTCGGCGTCGAGCGCCTGGACCTGTGGCAGCTGCACCGGATCGACGCGCAGGTGCCGGTCGAGGACAGCCTGGGCGCGGTCAAGGAGCTGCAGGACCAGGGGCTGATCCGGCACATCGGGCTGTCCGAGGTGACGGTGGCCGAGATCGAGCAGGCTCGCAAGGTCGTCGACGTCGTGAGCGTGCAGAACCTCTACAACGTCGGTAACCGGCAGTCCGAGCAGGTCGTGCAGTACTGCGAACGGGAGGGCATCGCGTTCATCCCGTGGTTCCCGGTCGCCGCGGGTGATCTGGCCACGCCGGGCGGCATCCTGGACGAGATCGCCAAGGACCAGGAGGCCACCTACGCGCAGCTCGCGCTCGCCTGGTTGCTGCGTCGCTCGCCCGTCATCCTGCCGATCCCCGGCACCGGCTCGATCGAGCACCTCGAGGAGAACTGCGCCGCCGCGCAGGTCGAGCTCACCGACGCCGAGTACGAGGCCCTGACCGCCGCGGGCGCGTAGGCATGCGCGGACCGGTGTCGT
>JAYVYM010000223.1:0-14329 GCA_043784245.1 Frankiales bacterium | reverse complement strand
CCTTGCCCGACAGCTGGGCCGTGTCCTCGAGCAGCTCGGCCGGCCGGAGGACGCCTGGCGGGCCCGGCGAGCGGTGTCCGCCTCGCCGCCCCAGCCGCTGCACACCCTGCCGACCGCAGTCGTGGGCTCCGTGACGACCCCGGTCTCGCCGGCTTCGCGGCGGTCCCGCCGGGACGACGTGGCCCACCTCGTACCGCCGGCCTGCAACGTCGAGCAGAGCAGGCGCGCCGGCAGCGACCAGCCGGCTGAGCCGCTCCGGCGCCGGCAGCACGACCGGGCGCTGGCCGATGCGCATCTGCCGGCCACCCTGCGGTCGGGCGGTTCCTGCGCGCGGCTCACCCCGCACCTTGTGGAGCTGCTGCTGGGCGGGGCTGGGCGCCCGGAGCAAGGACTCGTACGGCTGCAGTCCGCGCAGCCTGCGGGCAGCTCCCCGGAGCTGACCGCCGGCCTGGCGCTGCTCCTGACCCTCGCGGCGCACGACCTCGGCCAGCCGGGCGCCGATGTCGACGCAGGCCGCCTCGACGCCCTCGTCGAGCGGGCCGGCCCCGACTGGGCCTGGCTGCCCGTTCGCCTGCTCGTCGAGCGCTACGACCTGGTCGGGGCGCAACTGGCGGAGTGCACGGCAGCCGGCCACGCTGCGGGGACCGACGACAGCAGCGAGCTGGGCGCCCAGCTGCTCCTGCTCGCCACCTCGACGCTGCGCGCGGAGCAGCACGGGCCGGCAGCCGCCATCCCGGGGCTGATCGAGCTCGTCGAGCGCGCCGTCTCGTCGGGCTGCACGTTGCTGCTCCCTGAGGCAGCGGCCCTGCTTGCCCGGGCGGAGGCTCGCGAGGGGGGCAGCAGCGCCCGTGAGCACTTCGACCTGTTCGAGTGGAGCACCGGCGCCCAGAACCCACCGCCGAGGGCCTCGACCCTGCGCCTGCTGGCCCGGGCCGAGCTGCGGTCGGCCGGTGGGGACCACCGACGAGCCGCCGCATCCGCCGCGCAGGCAGCCGCACTGGCCGGGGCCAGCAGGCTCGCGATGCTCGCCGCCCACGCGCTGCTGAGCCGGGCCCGCCATCTGATCGCCGAGGGCTCGGCCGAATCGGTCACCGTGATGAACCAGGCGCGCGACGCCTTCCACGCCGTCGCCGTCCAGCTCCCGGCGCCACGGCGTCCCGGCGTCCGTCCCGTCGCCGCTGTCGCTGCGCCTGCCCTGACGCTCACGTCGCTGAGGTCGCGCGCCGGGGTGCCGGTGGCCTGAACGCCGGTTGCCTGCATGACGCAGATCAGTGGTGGTGCGTCGCGCCTACCGGGGGCGACGCAGCCAGCTCGGGCTCCAGCGCCAGGGTGACCCCGGGACCGTCCGGGGAACCGGGGCGGACATCGACAGCGGCCGGGCCGGTCCCGGCGGCCCGCGCCACCGCGGCTCTTGCCGCATCCACCTGAGCGGATCCGAGCAGCGGCCCGACGTAGTGCACCAGGAGCTCCGCGCCGCCGGCCGCGTCGATGCGGTGCTGCCCGAACAGGTCGGTCAGCACCCCCTCACGGTCCAGGGCGACCGCCGCTGCCTGCGCCGTGCCGGGCACGGGCCGGGCGGCCAGGATCAGGTCGTGCAGCAGTACCGGCTCGTGCCCGGCCCGGACCGCGCCGGCCACCGGGGCGGCCAACACGGCGCCCGGCGGCAGGCAGCCCACGACGTCGGGCACCCCGGAGGCGAGGGTGGTGGGGCTGACGGCGTCCACCGGCAGGTCCAGCAGGGTCAGGCCCTGCGCCAGCGCGGTGCGGAGCAACTCGATGCGCAGGCCCGGCCCGGCAGACCCATCCGGGCCCCACAGGGCAACGGCTTCGCAGCGCCGTACGAGGTTCCCGTCGTAGGGCCCGACATCGGGCCGTCCGTCGCCCACCGTTCCGCCGCCGACCGGGGCCGCGAAGGCCACCGGCGCGCCGGCCGGGGACGCGGCGTGCCCGACGAGCAGCGCCGCCGTCGCAGCGGCAGCCACGACAGCGCAGGGCCAGGCTCGGCGGTGCGCCGTCGTCCCGCGCTCAGGCACCTCACGTCCCCAGCGGCAGCGCGGCGGCGTACACCGGGCGCCGGGCGCCGGTCGAGTAGATGTCCGGGATCGGCGGGTCGGCCCAGACGGGGTCGTTCCCCAGCGGGTCCCCGACGGCGAACTGCACCATCATGTCGTTGTCCTCGTGCACGAGGTTGTGGCAGTGGATCATGTACCGGCCACCCTCCTGGGCGCCGGTGGTGAACTGCATGAGGACGGTGATCGACTCGCCCTCGCCGGTGTAGAAGACGTCCTTGGGGCCGCCCTCCCAGGCGAACGCCTGGCCCGATGGCGTGTTGCGGGCGATGATCTTGCCGTCGATGAGGTGGATGTGGACCGGGTGGAACCAGCCTCCCGAGGCGTTGACGATCTCCCACGACTCGATCGCGTACTTCGCGGGGTTCCGGTCGTCAACGCGCATGAAGCCGCTGCTGGCGACGTCCTCCCAGGTCTCGTTGTTGATCTTCCACAGTCCCCCGTCGTGGTGCACCTCGATCCGCCGGTGCGCGGTCGCCATCTCCGGGGTCAGCGACATCGTGTCGACGGCGCTTTTCTCACTCCAGAACTGCGGCCCGCGGTCCAGCGTGGTGGGGATGGTGTTGACCTCCGCGCTACCACCGGCGACGACCTGGAACTGCATGACCTTGCCGGTGCTCGTGAAGTCAATGTTGTTCTTGTTACTGAGATTGCGAAGCTGGATCTTCTGGCCGACCCGGTACTTGCGGAAGTCGATCAGCACCTCGTAGCGCTCCGCGGTCCCCTGCCGCCACGACGAGACGGCCTGCACCGTGGGTGTCATGCCACCGTCCGTACCGACCACGTAGAAGGGGTCGCCGGTGCTCAGGGCGAACCGGTAGGACCGTGAGATCGAGCCGACCAGGAACCGGAAACGGTAGATCCGCCGCTTGACCTTCATGGTCGGCCACGGGACCCCGTTGACCAGGATCACGTCGCCCCACAGGCCGTGCTGGCCGTTGTCGGCGTACACCACGCCGCCCTTGTCGTTGAACAGCGCGTCCGAGACCATCACGGGCACGTCGAACTCGCCCTGCGGGAGCTGGGCGCGCTCGTACTGGTCCGACAGGGGGTAAAAGGCCGCGAGCCCCGCGTACACGTTCTGGGCCGTCGCGTGGTGGCGGTGGTCGTGATACCAGAGCGTCCGGGCGTTCTGCCAGTTCGGGTACTGGTAGGTCTTCACCCAGCCCGGCCGGGTGATGTCGTTGGCGTACCCGTCGTACTGCGGCAGCGACGCCGAGCCGTGCAGGTGGGTCACGCTGTCGAACTCCCCGCCGTGCAGCAGCGGGCTGCCCAGGGCGTTGCGGATCCGGACCTCCGCGCGCCGGCCGGTCTCCGACCGGATCGTGGGCCCCGGGAAGGTGCCGTTGTAGCTGGCGATGGTGGTCGTCAGGCCGGGCAGGATGTTGGCGCTGGCGAGCTGCTCGACCAGCTCGTACCTGGCCCACGGCCCCGCGGCGTCGGTGCCCACCTCGTACGGCAGCAGCTCCGGCGGCCGGCGGAACAGGTTCTTGTACGGCACGGGGGTGTTCACCGGTGCCAGGGTGCTGGTGACCGGTACGGGCTCTGCGCCCGCCGACGAGACGCCACCGATGGCGATGGCGCCGGCGCCCACGGCCCCGAGACGCAGGACGTCACGCCGGGAGATCACGCCGTCCCGCCCAGGGACGTGCAGTTGTCCACTCGCATGGCTCCTCCTCAGGACCCGCCGGCGACTCGTGCCGGACTGTCGTGACCTTGCCGCTGCACCGACATACGAGCGTCAAGTCTGTAGATGGCAGTTGCGCCATGTGTCTGTGACGGGTGGCTCACGACCGCTGCCTACCGTCCGCCGGGCTGGGCCCCATCAGGGTGCGCAGCCCGGTGCAGCACCTGCGGCAGCGGCTCAGCTCAACAGTGGGAGAAGACATGAGCGCAAAGCGAGCGACCCTCGCGGTCGCCACAGCGCTGGCACTGGGGACGGCAGCGCTACCAGCCGGCCTGCTGCCGACGGCGGGGGCAGCAATCGTCGGGAGTGGGTTCACGGTCACGCCGGCTGACTTGGCATTCATCCTCAAGCAGATCAAGATTTCTGAACAGCACGCGGCCACCTACACCGCGGTCAACCCGTGCGGGACGCTGGTCGGACCCGGCGCCGACCAGATCCCAGACCGGCTGACCTCCTACGGCCTGCGCACGGTGGACGGGTCCTGCAACAACCTGTTCCCGGGTCGCGACGGCTTCGCCGCAGCCGACCGGACGTTCCCACGCCTCACAACGCCGGTCCTCAAGGACGCCGACCCGATCACCGCCGCCTTCCCAGTGGGGCCGCCCGGGCCGACGAGCTACAAGCAGAAGTCGGGCTCGGTGGTCGACGCGCAGCCGCGCATTGCCAGCAACCTGATCGTCGACCAGACCTCGACCAACCCGGCTGCCCTGGCCGCGGCGGCGTTCCCGGTGAGGACCCAGGCCGGCACCGCCACAGCCGTCCCGTGCACGACCGACCCCGACCCGAGCGCGCGGCCGCCGGTGGATGCCGTCCCGGTCGGCTGCACGCCGTCGCACCAGACGCTGTTCATCCCGAACGTGACCACCGACGTCGGCCTGTCGCCGCCCTACAACTCGCTGTTCACCTTCTTCGGCCAGTTCTTCGACCACGGCGTCGACCAGACCGTCAAGGGCGGCGGCACCGTCTTCGTGCCGCTGAAGAACGACGACCCGCTGGTCGCCGGCAAGGACCACATCTTCGGCAACGCCGACGACCTGCCCGTCAGCCAGCGCTTCATGGTGCTGACCCGAGCGCAGAACCAGCCCGGCCCGGACGGGCTCCTCGGCACCGACGACGACATCCAGGACGCCAACAACACCGACACCCCGTGGGTGGACCAGAGCCAGACCTACACCTCGCACGGCTCGCACCAGGCCTTCCTGCGCGAGTACGCCAAGAACTCGCTCGGCAAGCCGGTCTCGACCGGTCGGCTCCTCGGCGGTCTCGACGCCGGCCTGACCTACGCGGGATCGCCGGACGGACGTACCGGCATCGGGACCTGGAAGGCCGTCAAGCAGCAGGCCGCCACGCTGCTCGGCCTGCGGCTGGTCGACCCCGACGTCACGAACATCCCGATGCTCGCCGTGGACCCGTACGGCAAGTTCAAGCCCGGGCCGAACGGGCTGCCGCAGTATGTGACCACCACTGGCCTGATTGAGGGCAACATCGCCATCCCGGTGCCGGTGCCGGCCAACGTGCTGCACTTCGACACCCCGTTCTTCACCGACATCGCGCACAACGCCGACCCGTCGCCGCAGGACACCGACCACAACCCAGCGACGCCACCGGTCGCGCCCACTCCGGACGCGGACAACACGCCGTCCGCCGACTTCGCCAACCAGCCCGCCGGCACCTATGACGACGAGATGCTGGATGCGCACTTCGCCTGCGGTGACGGTCGCTGCAACGAGAACATCGCGCTCTCGACCATCCACCAGGTCTTCCACTCCGAGCACGACCGGTTGATTAGCGACATGCGCAACACGCTCACCAACGACAACAGCCCGACCGGGGTGGCCGCGCTGAGCGACTGGAGGCTGGCGACGACCGGTACGCCGGACGGCTGGAACGGCGAGCGGCTGTTCCAGGCGGCCCGTTTCGTGACCGAGATGGAGTACCAGCACACGGTCTTCGAAGAGTTTGCCCGCAAGGTGCAGCCCGCGGTGCGGCCTTTCCACGTCTACAGCCCCGACGTCAACCCGGCCATCAAGGCTGAGTTTGCGCACGCGGTCTACCGCTTCGGGCACTCCATGCTCGACGACACCGTCGCCCGCACCAACGTCGACGCCGGCGGCGCGAAGTCCGACAACTCGCTGCCCCTGTTGAAGGCGTTCCTCAACCCGCCGGAGTTCTTCAACGGTGGGTTGGCCGGCCCGCTCACTCCCGAGAAGGCCGCGGGGTCTGTCGCGATGGGCTCCTCGTCGCAGGTCGGCAACGAGCTCGACGAGTTCGTCACCGAGACGCTGCGCAACAACCTGCTCGGCCTGCCGCTGGACCTGCCGGCCCTGAACATGGCCCGGGCCCGGGAGGCCGGCGTCCCGTCGCTGAACGGCACCCGCCGGCAGATCCACGCCACCACCAACGACGCACAGATGTCGCCGTACACCGACTGGACGGACTTTGGTCAGCACCTCAAGCACCCCGAGTCGCTGATCAACTTCGTCGCGGCGTACGGGCAGCACCCGACAGTCGTCAACGCGACGTCCCTCGCCGACAAGCGGGCCGCCGCCAAGCTGATCGTCGACCCGGCTCCCGGTACCGACCCGGCCCTGATCCCGGCCGATGCTGCCGCCTTCATGTTCAGCACCAGCGCGTACGCCAACACGGCCGCCGGCGTCACCACCACCGGTCTCGACGACGTCGACCTGTGGGTCGGCGGGCTGGCCGAGAAGACCAACCTGTTCGGCGGGCTACTGGGGAGCACGTTCAACTACGTGTTCCAGAACCAGCTGGAGAACCTGCAGGACGGTGACCGGCTGTACTACCTCAACCGGACCGTCGGCATGAACCTGCGGACCCAGCTCGAGGGCAACTCCTTCGGCGAGCTGATCCAGCGCAACACCGAGGGCACCAACTCGCTGAAGGCCGACGCCTTCGCCACCGCAGACTGCCGGTTCCAGCTGGCC
This sequence comes from Frankiales bacterium, assembly GCA_043784245.1. Classification (GTDB taxonomy): domain Bacteria; phylum Actinomycetota; class Actinomycetes; order Mycobacteriales; family SCTD01; genus JAYVYM01. The sequence goes on along the minus strand of JAYVYM010000223.1, from coordinate 7,628 downwards.
AACCTGGCCGGTACCCCGGCCGGCTTCCTCGCGAACGGCTCGACTGTCACCGACGACGTGACGACGACCGACTGCGACGAGAGCAAGCTGCTGCTCCGCAAGCCGGACGGCACGATCCAGTACCGGGCGATCAACAGCGTGAACCCGTCCGGCATCAACTCCCAGGCCGTCTACAACGGGACTGCGAACGCCGACCGGGTCTACGGCGGCAACGACAACGACACCTTCTGGGGCGGCCCCGGCAACGACGTCATCGAGGGCAACGGCGGTGACGACGTCGCGCTCGGCGGCGACGGAAACGACATCATCACCGACCTGGACGGCGCAGACGTCCTGAAGGGCGGGCCCGGCAACGACGCCATCGACGCCGGTCCCGGCAACGACATCGTGCTCGGTGGCGACGGCCAGGACTTCACCAACGGCGGGGCCAACGACAACGAGACCTTCGCCGGACCCGGGAACGACTTTGTCATCGCCGGCCTGGGCGCCGACGCCGTCTTCGGTGACGGCGGCGACGACTGGATCGAGGGCGGTAGCGGCCAGGACCTGCTGCAGGGCGACCACGGGGCACCGTTCTTCAACGACCCCGCGCAGGCAGCCCCTGGCAACGACATCATGATCGGCCAGGTCGGCGAGAACGACTACGACGCCGAAGGTGGCGACGACATCATGTCGGCGAACGCGGCCATCGACCGGTTCGCCGGTGCAGGTGGCTTCGACTGGGCGATCCACCAGTACGACACCGTTGCGGCTGACGACGACATGAAGATCAACCAGGTCCTCGCCGGGCTGCCGCTGCCCGTCATCGTCAACCGCGACCGCTGGCAGGAGACCGAAGCCAACTCCGGCTCGGCCTTCAACGACAGCATCAAGGGCGACGACGCCGTGCCCAGCCTGCTCGGCGGAGCCGGCTTCACCGGCTGCGACGCACTCGACCAGGCCGGCCTGGACCGGATCTCCGGCCTCGCCGCCCTGCTCCCGCCGGTGGCCGGCTTCCCCGAAACTGCCGCGGCAGTCGCCGGCCGGTCCTTCCCGGGCGCCTGCCCCCTGACCGGCAATGTCTGGGGCCAGGGCAACATCCTGCTCGGCGGTGCCGGCAGCGACACGATCGAAGGTCGCAGCGCCAACGACATCATCGACGGCGACAAGGCCCTCACCGTGCGGATCAGCGTCCGTAACAACCCGGCCGATGCGGCCACGCAGATCGGCTCGGCCGACCTGATGGAGAGCCAGTACCTGCGTGACTCCACCGGCGCTCTCACCGGCCCGACCCTGCAGGCAGCGGTCTTCGCCGGCACGGTGGACCCGGGCAACCTGGTCGCGGTCCGGGAGATCACCAGCCCGGCCGCCGGCACGGACGTCGGCTCCATCGACACGGCGGTGTTCTCCGCTGCACGGGCCGCCTACACCATCAGCAGCGTCAACGGTGTGACCACGGTGAACAGCAACGGCGGGATCGACGGCATCGACACCCTCACCGGCATCGAGGCACTGAAGTTCTCCGACGGAGTTGTCACCCTGGCCCTCCCGGCCGTGATGGCCGCCCCGACCGCCCTTGCGGGCGACAGGTCCGCCACCGTCAGCTGGGTCGCCCAGACCCCGCCGGCCGGCGGCTCACCGGTCACCCGGTACGAGGTCGTCAGCACTCCGGCCGGCAGCGTTGCGCCGGTCATCCCCGCCTCGGTCACAGCCACCTCGGTCGTGGTGCCCGGCCTTCTGAACGGCACCGCGTACACGTTCACCGTGCGGGCGGTCAACCAGTGGGGCGCAGGACCGGACTCACCGGCCTCCGGAACGGTCACGCCCTTCGGTGACACGACGCCGCCGATCGTCACCTCCACGGTCCCGAGCGCCTCAGCGCACGGGGTCGACCCGGCCGCCGCCATCACCGCCACCTTGAGCGAGCCTGTTGTCGGTATCACTCTTGGTCGGTTCACCCTGAAGGACAGCGCAGGGGTCCTGGTGACCAGAGGCGTGGGGTACGACGCCGCGACCAACACCGCGCGGATCAACCCGGCGGTGAACCTGGCGCCGAACAGCGTCTACACGGTCCGGCTCACTAACCCCGGCATCACCGACGTGGCGGGTAACCCGCTCGCTGCGTTCACCTGGCGCTTCACCACGGGTGCGGCCACCGTGAACACACCGCCTGGCGTCACCGCGCGCACACCGGCGCTCAACGGCACCGGCTTTGCACGCACCGCCAACATCACGGCCACCTTCAGCGAGGCGGTGACCGGGGTGACCAACACGACGATGCGCCTGCAGAAGGTCTCGAACGGCGCCAGCCTCAACGTCGCCGTGACCTACGACCCGGTCAGCCTGACGGCGACGCTCGACCCGGCCCTGAGGCTGGCCGGCCTCACCCAGTACCGGGTCGTGTTCACCCCGGCAGGCATCCGCGATGCCGGCACCGCACCGCTGGTCCCGAGCAACTGGACCTTCACGACGGGGCCATGACCTGGGCGACCTGACGAACGAGATCCCCCACACACACGAGGTGCCCCGGAGCAGACTCTCCGGGGCATCTCGCTGTGCGGGTCAGCCGGCTGCCGGCAGGTAGCTCTTGCGCCGGTCCTTGCCGGCGCTCTTGGTGCGGTACATGGCGCTGTCGGCATCTCGGAGCAGCCGGTCCGGGTCGTCGCCGGTACGCGCCTGCACCGAACCGATACTGACCGTGACCCGGAACCTTTTTGCATTCACCAGGACAGGTTGGGCAAGTGCCGTCCGGAGGCGCTCCGTGACGGCGTCGACGGCCGCGGTCGGCTCGTCGTGGCTGCCCGGCAGCGGCGGCGGCCCCTCCAGGACCACGACGAACTCGTCGCCGCCGACCCGGGCGACGGTGTCCTGGTCGCGAAGGGCTGCCCGGATGCGTTCGCCGGCCGCGACCAGCACGGCGTCGCCGGCGCTGTGGCCGCCCGTGTCGTTCACCGCCTTGAAGCCGTCCAGGTCGCAGAACAGGACCGTCACGGTGCTACCGGTACGGGTGCTCCGGGCAAGTGCCTCGGCGAGCCGATCGGTCAGCAACCGCCGGTTCGGCAGGCCGGTGAGCGGATCGTGCAGGGCCGCGCGGGCCAGCCGCTCCTCGACGACCACCGTGTCGGTGACGTCGCGGGCCACTCCGAGCACCTGCACGACCGCGCCGCCGTTGTCGCGGGCGAACGGCGTGACCCGCCGGGAGAGCCACCGCCAGCTCCCGTCGGCGTGTCTGGCCCGGTACCTCACCTGGAGCACCTCGCCGTCGGGGAGGTGCTGGGCTGCCAGGTTCGCGGCCAGCAGGACACCGGTGTCGTCAGGGTGGACGAGCGCAGCAGCCGCGTCAGCCCCGAGCGACAGCACCTGCTCGGCGGTGTGGCCGAGCATCTCGCCAAGGCTCTGTGACGTCCAGACGGGGGCGCCGGTCCGCGGATCGATGACATAGATGAGGTCAGGGCTCGCCGCCAGGACGGCGTCGTGGAAGGCGGCGCTGGCGCGTAGCTTGTCCAGAGCCCGGCGCTCGGCGGTGACGTCGTTGAAGGAGGCCACCGCGCCGAGCACGGTGCCGTCTTCCGCGGCGATGCGGCGGGCCGTCACGACCATGTGACGCATGTCCTCGGGTCGGCCGTCGACCGGTCCGATCCGGACGGCCAGATCGGTCAGCTGCTCGCCCGCCAGGGCCCTACGCAACGGACTCCGGTCCGGCTGCAGCTCGGTGTCGTCGGCGAGCAGCACCCGGATCCGGCCGGCGACATCCTCGTTGGTGGGGCGCTCGTCGTCCGCGACCAGCGTGATGCGTCGTTGCGCCTGGTTGCGGAGCACCACCTGCCCACTCGCATCGCACGCCAGCACACCGGCGCCGACGGTCTCGAGCACCTCGTCGTCGAACCACTTGCGGTCGGCGAGCCCGCGCAGGGCTGACTCGAGGGACGAGACGACAACCGCGAGCGTCAGGACGGCGATCGCGGCGGTCAGGACGAGTACCTGCACCAGCTGCCCTGTGACGACCGGCGAGCGGGCGCCGGCGAAGGGGCCGCCTCCGTGCGCCGAGAGCAGCGCGACGAGACTTCCGACGACGATCAGCTGGCTGGCCGAACGGCGTACCCCGCCGCGTAGCGCCGTCCACATCAGCGGGGGCAGTAGGAGAAACGCCAGCGGCAGCCGCTGCCCGGGCCCGAACACGATGGCCGTGACGGTGAGCGGCAGTGCCCACTGCCCGGCCGCCTCCCAGGTACGCCATCGCGGGGCGGCCGGCGTGCGCAGGAAGAGCGGGACGATCACCAGGACGGCCGCGCTGTGCGCGGCCGCCACCGACCGCCAGGACGAGAGCGGCGCGGCCCCCTGCACCGCCCACACCACCGCGGTCGCGATCGTCGCGGCGACCACCGCCCCGAGCGTGGCGGCGACCACCAGCCGGACCAGGTCCGCCAGCGAACCGAGCGGCGGCCGCTCGCCGTCCGGTGTCCCGCGGGACAGCCACCAGGAGCCGAGCGCGGCCTCCAGGGCATTCGCGGCACCGAGCCCGAGCGCGACCACCGGGGGGCGGCCACCGGCATAGTTGGCAGCGGCACTGGCCCCGAACACCGCGATCAGCAGCGGCATCCTCCTACTGCGCGGAGAACCAGCCAGCACGCCGACCGCGAGACCGGCCGCCGGCCACCAGGACGCGACCCGCGAGCCCGTGGACGCGAGGAGGACGGCACCGAAGGCGAGCCCGAACAACGCCAGCGCGAATGCGGCCGTGCCGGCGGCCTGCCGGGCCAGGGCCGCCCGGACGCCGGCGGTCGCCGCCTCGGGGCGGGGCGGGGCGGGCAGCAGGGTCGGCACGGGGGCTCCAGACGTCGGGAACGAGCTCTGGTCGGGGCAAGGGCAGCGCCGCTCGCCCTCCTGTCGACGCTGGACGGGCTAAGACACATAGCCCGGTTGGGCCATCCCCGCCGGCCTCGGCGAGACCGGGCGCCGTCGCGGCTACGGGGCCTGCGCCGGAACGGGGTTGACTGTGGCTGTGCGTACGACTCGGCAGGGCGCATCGGTGGAGGCGGTGCTGACCGCGGCCGCCGGGTTTCGCAGTGCGCAGGAGCTGCACGCCGAGCTGCGGGCGAGGGGCGAGCCGGTCGGGCTGACGACGGTCTACCGGCACCTCACAGCGCTGGCCGCCGACGGCGCCGTCGACATGCTGCACAGCGTGGACGGCGAGGTGGTCTACCGGCTGTGCGCGACGTCGTCGCACCATCACCACGTGGTGTGCCGGACCTGCGGGGCGAGCGTCGAGGTGGACGGGCCGGAGGTCGAGGCCTGGGCGGAGAGCGTCGCCAGGACCGCCGGCTACACCGACGTCACGCACACCCTGGAGGTGTTCGGGACCTGCGCGGTGTGCTCAGGCTGACCTGCGAAACGATGGCCCGTGAACACCACCCAGCAGCCGAGCAGCGACGTACACGGCGAAGCTGATACCGGTGATGAAGACGCTGGGCTTGCCCTGGTTGCTCGCCAGGCTGGCGACCAGGCCACCGTCGGCGGCAAGCAGCGCGAAGCCGACGCTGAGCGCGGTCACGACCGCCGGCCGGGCTGACAGCCGCAGGGCGGCAGCCGCCGGGGTGATCGCCAAGCTGAGGACCAGCAACGTACCGACGATCTGGGCGGCCTCGGTGACGGTCAGCGCCAGCACGAACAGGAACGCGACCCCGAGTGCGCGGGTACGCACCCCGCGGGCCTCGGCGACGTCGGGGTCGACGCTGGCAAACAGCAGCGGCCGGTACAGCACCGTGATGGACGCCAGGACTGCCACGGCCACGGCGACCAACAGCACGAGCTGACCGTTGCTGATCCCCAGGATCTGGCCGAACAGGATGTTGGTGGCCGCGGTCGCGAACCCCCGGTACAGGCTGAGCAGGTAGACCCCGAGCCCGAGGCCGAACGCCAGGATCACACCGATCGCCGAGTCGCGTTCGCGCTGGCGGGCGCCGAGCAGCCCGATCGCTGCGGCGACCACGAGCGCCCCGATGAGGGCGCCCGCCACCGGGTCGTCGGCGACGACCAGGCCGGCTGCGGCGCCGGTGAACGACAGCTCGGCGGTGCCGTGCACCGCGAAGGCCATGTTCCGGATGATGACGAACGGCCCGATCAGGCCGGCGGTGACCGCGACCAGGGTCGCGGCGATCAGTGCGTGCTGGGCGAACGGCTGGCCCAGGTAGTACGTGAGCCCCATCAGCGGGCCCGTACGTGCTCGTGGGTGTGGTCGTCGCCCTCGGCGTGGTGGTGGTGGTCGGCACCGGGCTCGGCGTGCGCCCCGTCGGGAGCGCCCACCACGACGATGCGTCCCCGCACCCGCAGCACGTCGACGTCGGTGCCGTACAGCTCACTCAGCCGCTCACCGGTCATGATCTCGTCGGGGGTACCGACCGCCCAGCGGCCACCGACGAGGTAGAGCACCCGGTCGATCAGCGGCAGCACCGGGTTGACCTCGTGCGTCACGAAGACCACGGACGTATCTGCGGTACGCCGACGGGCGTCCAGCAGGTTGCTCACCTCCTGCTGATGGCGCAGGTCGAGGCTGAGCAGCGGCTCGTCGCACAGCAGCACCCGTGGGTCCCCGAGCAGGGCCTGGGCGATCCGCAGCCGCTGCTGCTCGCCGCCGGACAGCAGCCCGACCGGCGCGTCGGCGTACGACGTCGCCCCCACCGCGGCGAGCACCTCGTCCACCCGCGCGCGGGCCCTGCGGTCGGGCAGCGGTACGCCGAACCGGTGGCCGTCCAGTCCCAGCCGTACGAGGTCGCGGGCCCGCACCGGCAGGTCGCGGTCGAGGGCCTTCTGCTGCGGGATGTAGCCGACCAGGTCGCTGCCTCGACGCGGCGCGCGCCCGCAGACCCGAACGGTGCCGCCGGACAGCGGTTGCAGCCCCAGCAGCACCTGCAGCAGGCTCGTCTTGCCGGCACCATTCGGGCCGAGCACAGCCAAGAACTCGCCGGGCTGGACGTCCAGTTCGAGGTCGCGCCAGAGCCAGCGCTCGCCGAACCTGAGCCCGGCTCCGGCCAGCTGCACCGTCGGGGGCCCGGCAGCCGCCGTCATCCGCCGAGGGCCGTCAGGATCGCCTTGGCCTGGCCGGTCTGCCACGTCTGGAAGTCCACCACGCCGCCCGGGATCGTCTCGGTCACGCCGACGACCGGAATCCCCGCGGCTTTTGCCCGGGCCTGGATGCCGCCCGTGGTCGGGCTGGTGACCTGTGCGTTGTACAGCAGAACCTTGACGGTCCGGTCCTGCACGGCCCGGTTGAACGCGGCCGTGTCGCCGGGGCTCGGGTCGGTGCCGTCCTCGACCGCCTGCGCGAAGGCGGCCGGCGATCCCAGCGTCAAGCCGGCCGCGTCCACGAGGTAGCCGGGGACGCGTTCGGTGTACGCGACCGCGCTCCCGCCGTACTTCGCCTTGATCGCTGCAAGCGTGTCGACGTAGGGCTGGTAAGACGTCAGGAAGCTCTGCAGGTTGGCCCGGAACGCCGGGCCATCTCCGGGGTCGGCGGTCGTGAGCCGGTCGGCGATCGCCTGCGCGCCTTGCCGTAGGTAGTCGGGGGAGTACCACAGGTGCGGGTTCGCGCCGGGGCCGATTCCGACGGCCTCGGCGACAGTCAGCACCACGCGCTTGTCGTTCGGGCTGGC
>JAYVYM010000222.1:0-3560 GCA_043784245.1 Frankiales bacterium | reverse complement strand
CCCCGGGTATCGCGGACATCGCGGACAGCTGTGTCGACCACGTACCAACTGTAGCGAGCGCCGCCACCCGTCCGGATGGCCCGTTGTGACTGGCGCGGACGGCACGTTAGGTTGACCATCTGTGAGCCGGCTCACGTCGCCCGGCACAGACAGCACGCCCCGCACCGGTCCGCCGGTGACGGGCCGGGCTGGGGCTCGGACCCGCCCCGCGCAGCGCTGCTGCCCGCGGTAGGCCGGCCCCGACCCGGACCCGACACTTGCGCCCCGCGCGCCCACGCACCGAGCCCGGGAGGGACCAGCAGATGGCACGAGTACGCATGAAGGTCGACGGGGTCACCTACGAAGACGAGGTCGAACCTCGCCTGCTGCTTGCCCACCACCTGCGCGACGGCCTCGGAAGGGTCGGTACGACGATCGGGTGCGACACCTCGAACTGTGGTACCTGCACCCTGCAACTCGACGGCGAGAGCGTGAAGAGCTGCTCGATCTTGGCGATCCAGGCCGACGGCGCCGAGATCACCACGATTCAGGGCCTCGCCGGTGACGAGAGCGGTGCCAGCCAGTGGCACCCGGTCCAGAAGGCGTTCAAGGAGCACCACGGACTGCAGTGCGGATACTGCACGCCCGGCATGATCATGGCCACGGTCGACCTGCTGAAGAACAACCCAAGCCCCACCGAGGACGAGGTGCGGCATGGCTTGGAGGGCAACCTCTGTCGCTGTACCGGCTACCAGAACATCGTCAAGGCCGTGCTCTCCGCCGCCAGCGAGATGCGCGGCGAGGGCGCCATCCCCGGGTCCTTCCAGGACTCCGCCGACAAGAGCGAGGTCTCCGCATGACCGATCAACTGGATGCCGGATTCGTTGCCGAGCAGGTGCTCGAGCACCCCGAGGCGATGTCCTCGCCGTACGCCGGTGGGGAGCTCGGCCGGGGGCGTCGCCGCAAGGAGGACGCCAAGCTCGTCACCGGCCAGGCCAACTGGACGGACAACATCGCCCTGCCGGGGCTGCTGCACATGACCGTGCTGCGCAGCCCCATGGCGCACGCCAAGATCGTCTCGGTTGACGTGTCGGCCGCGCTGGACATGCCCGGTGTGATCGCCGCCTACAGCGGCAAGGACCTCGCCGACGTGATGGGCGCCTCCATGCCGTGTGCATGGCCGGTCACCCCCGACATGGTCTCGCCGGTGCACACCCCGCTGGCAATCGATGAGGTGCGCTATGTCGGCGACGGTGTCGCTGTCATCATCGCCCGCGACCGCTACGCCGCGGCCGACGCCCTCGAGGCCATCGCGGTCGAGTACGAACAGCTCCCTGCGGTCGTGGACATGGAGGAGGCCCTCAAGGAGGGTTCGCCGCTTGTGCACAGTGACAAGGGCACCAACAAGTGCTTCCTGTTCGACTTCCCGGGTGCCGGGGCGGACTTCGACGAGACCGTCGCAGCCGCCGGTGACGACGCGGTCGTGGTCAAGCGCAGGTTCCGCCAGCAGCGTCTGCTGCCGACGCCGATGGAGCCGCGCGCCGTCGTCGTGGCGCCGATCGCGGCGGCCGACGAGTTCACCCTGTACTCCGCCACCCAGATCCCCCACGTGCTGCGCGTGATGCTCGCGCTCACCACGGGCATCCCCGAGCACAAGCTGCGCGTCGTGGCCCCCGACGTGGGCGGCGGCTTCGGCGCCAAGCTCAACGTCTACGCCGAGGAGATCCTCGCGCTGGTCGTCGCCCGCAAGCTCGGCCGGCCGATCAAGTGGACCGAGTCGCGCAGCGAGAACTACCAGGCCACGACGCACGGCCGCGACCAGATCCAGGACATCACGATCGCGTCGAAGAAGGACGGCACGCTGCTCGGGCTCAAGGTCGAGCTGCTCGCCGACATGGGCGCCTACCTGCAGCTCATCACCCCGGGTGTCCCGGTCCTCGGCGCCTTCATGTTCCCGGCGATCTACAAGATGGCGGCGTACCGGTTCCTCTGCACCGGTGTGTTCACGACCAAGACGCCGACCGACGCCTACCGCGGCGCCGGCCGGCCCGAGGCGACGTACGCCATCGAGCGGATCATGGACGAGCTCGCCGCCGAGCTTGGCCGCGACCCGATGGAGCTGCGCCAGCAGAACTGGATCAAGCACGAGGAGTTCCCGTACACGATGATCGCGGGGCTCACGTACGACTCGGGCAACTACGAGGCCGCGACCGCGAAGGCCGAGCAGATGTTCGACATGGCGGGGCTCAAGGCAGAGCGCCAGCGCCGCCGCGACAGCAAGGACCCGGTGCAGCTCGGCATCGGCATCTCGACGTTCACCGAGATGTGCGGCCTGGCCCCCTCCCGGGTGCTCGGCTCGCTGTCCTACGGCGCCGGCGGCTGGGAGTCGGCGTCGGTACGGATGCTGCCGACCGGCAAGGTCGAGGTCGTCTCCGGCGCCACGCCCCACGGCCAGGGCCACCACACCGCGTGGAGCCAGATCGTGGCCGACTCGCTCGGCGTGCCGTTCGACGACATCGAGCTGGTCGCCGGCGACACCAGGTCCAGTCCGAAGGGGATGGACACCTACGGCTCGCGTTCGCTGGTTGTCGGCGGCGTCGCGATCCACAAGGCCACCGGCAAGGTCATCGAGAAGGCCAAGCGGATCGCCGCCCACCTGCTCGAGGCTGCCGAGGACGACATCGACTTCGGCGCCGGGAAGTTCTCGGTCAAGGGTTCGCCCGAGGCAAGCCTGACGATCCAGGAGGTGGCGCTGGCGACCTTCGCGGCTCACAACCTGCCCGACGGCATGGAGCCCTCGCTGGACAGCGACTACGTCTACGACCCGGAGAACTTCTCCTACCCGCATGGCACGCACCTGTGCGCGGTCGAAATCGACACCGAGACCGGGTTCACCAAGATCCGCAAGTACGTCTGCGTCGACGACATCGGCAAGATCGTCAACCCGGTGATCGTCGAGGGTCAGGTGCACGGCGGCCTCGCTCAGGGCATCGCGCAGGCGCTGTACGAAGAGGCCGTCTACGACGCCGAGGGCAACCTGACGACCGGTTCGATGGTCGACTACCTGGTGCCCGCGGCGCCCGACCTGCCGCACTTCGACACCGGTCGCACCGAGACCCCGGCGACGAGCAACCCGCTCGGCGTCAAGGGTGTCGGCGAGGCAGGGACGATCGCCTCGACGCCGGCCGTGATCAACGCTGTCGTGGACGTCCTGCGACAGTTCGGTGTCAACAACATCGACATGCCGGCGACCCCCGAGCGGGTCTGGCGGGCCATCAACGGCAGTGGCGCCGAGCGCGCCACGGCCGGCACCGTCGCGTACAGCGGCACGTCCACCGGCAGCACCGCCGGTGCAGCAGCGTCCGAGGAGAGTGTTCTGTGATTCCCGCCCAGTTCGACTACGTCGCGCCGGAGTCCGTCGCCGACGCGATCGCCGCCCTGGTGTCGGACGAGGACGCCAAGGTGCTCGCGGGCGGGCAGAGTCTGATCCCGGTGCTGCGACTGCGGCTGAGTTACCCGTCGGTCCTGGTCGACCTGCGCAAGATCAGTGAGCTGCGGGGTGTGCGGGAGGATGGTGGCGA
>JAYVYM010000221.1:0-4749 GCA_043784245.1 Frankiales bacterium | reverse complement strand
GCGGTCGTGCTCGGCTGCACCGAGCTGGAGCTGCTGCTCACGGCCGCCGACTGCGCGGTGCCGCTGCTGCCCACCGCGCGGCTGCACGTCCAGGCCGCCGTGACGACCGCCCTCGCCCCCTGAGCCGCTCGGCGCTCAGGGGCATGTGGTCGGGGCGGCGAGCGGGCCGGCGCCGAGCGCAGCCAGCACGATGCCCTCGACGTGCGGGTCGCGCGGCAGCAGGCTGTGCGACGTCGTGACGCCCGGGCACAGGTCCTGCAGCTGCAGGTTGACCGCGCCGGTGAGCCGGGCCGAGTCGGGCGGGGTCACGGTCTGGTCGGTGCTGGTCCACAGCGACAGCCACTGCGGGCCGGTCGGGGTCTCGTCGCCACGGTTGAGCCCGTCGAGCAGCTCGCTACCGGGTATGAGCTGTCGGCAGGCCTGCGGGCAGGCGATCGGCAGCAGGCGCGATCCGGTCCCGGCGACGTTCGTGCCGTGGTGCGGTGAGCCGAGGGTGACGACCCGCCGGGTGACTGCGGTGCCGCCGCCGGCCTCCCACAGCCGCGCGACGATCCCGCCGGCGCTGTAGCCGATCACGTCGACCGATGGCGCCCCGCCACCCAGCACGGCTTTGACCGCGGCGTCCAGGACCGGCACGTACGACCTCAGATCGTCGGTGCCGTCGCCCGGCAGCTGTACGACCACCGCCTGACGGCCGGCCCCCCGCAACCGGTCCGCCAGCACCTCGAGCGCCGAGGTCGACCCGCCGTAGCCGGGCACCAGCACGACGGTCCCGGGCCGGTCCTGGGCGACGGCAGCGGCGGGCGCCGGGCCGCCCCACAGATGTACGCCGAGTCCCACGACCAGCAGCAGGGCCGCGGCGCCGGTGAGGCTGATCATCAGTAGGCGGCGGGCCGGGCTCATGGTGCGCGCCTCCTCTGGACAGGGCCGGCCGTGACAGTCTCGAGTTCCGCACGACCCAGGGAGGCTCCGTGTTTGACGCCACCACCGTGGTACCGCTCCCCGTGAACGAAACCGTCCGCCAGTACGTCCCCGGCAGCCCCGAGCGGGCGTCGCTGCAGGCCCGCGTCCACGAGCTCGCCGCTGCCCCGCTGGACCTGACGATGACCATCGATGGTGATCAGCGCCTCGGTAGCGGCTCACCGATCGACGTGATGCAGCCGCACCGGCACGAAGCCCTGCTCGGCAGGACCCGGGAGGCCGGCGCTGACGATGTCCGCGCCGCCGTCGACGCCGCCCGGGCCGCCGCCCCGTCCTGGCGGGCGCTGTCCTACGACGACCGCGCCGCGGTGCTGCTGCGAGCGGCCGAGCTGCTGGCCGGCCCGTGGCGGGACACCCTGAACGCCGCGACCATGCTGGGCCAGAGCAAGAGCTGCTACCAGGCCGAGATCGACAGCGCCTGCGAGCTGATCGACTTCCTCCGGTTCAACGTCGCGTTTGGCCGGCAGGTGCTGGCCGAGCAGCCGATCTCCTCGACCGGGGTCTGGAACCGGATGGACCACCGACCCCTCGAGGGTTTCGTGCTGGCGATCACACCGTTCAACTTCACCGCCATCGCCGGCAACCTGCCGCTTGCTCCCGCCCTGATGGGCAACACTGTCGTCTGGAAGCCCTCGCCCAGCCAGCAGCTTGCCGCGCACTTCACGATGCGCCTGCTGGAGGCGGCCGGCCTGCCGCCCGGCGTCGTCAACATGGTCACCGGCAACGGCCGGGCCGTCAGCGAGGTGGCGCTGCCGCACCCGGACCTCGCGGGCATCCACTTCACCGGCTCGACCGGGACCTTCCGGGCGCTGTGGCAGCAGGTCGGCGAGAACCTGGCGACCTACCGCACCTACCCGCGGCTGGTGGGGGAGACCGGCGGCAAGGACTTCGTCGTCGCGCACCCCTCGGCCGACCCGCTGGCGCTCGAGGTCGCGCTGGTCCGGGGGGCGTTCGAGTACCAGGGCCAGAAGTGCTCGGCGGCGTCGCGCGCGTACGTCCCACGGTCGCTGTGGGAGGCGGGGCTGCGCGACGGTCTCGCCGACCGCACCCGTTCGCTGGCCTACGGCGACGTCACCGATATGTCGATCTTCGGCGGCGCGGTGATTGACCGGCGGGCGTACGACCGGTTGTCCCGGGTGCAGACGATGGCCGCCGCCGACCCGACGCTGGAGGTGCTCGCCGGTGGCACGGCCGACGACAGCGAAGGCTTTTTCGTACAGCCCACGGTCCTGGTCGGCAGCGACCCGTCACACGAGGTCTTCTCGAAGGAGTACTTCGGCCCGCTGCTGTCAGTCCACGTCTACGACGACGCCGACTGGCAGGACGAGCTGCGGCTGGTGGATGAGACGGCGCCGTTCGCCCTCACCGGTGCGGTGTTCGCGCGCGACGCCCAGGTCGTCGCGCGGGCTGTCGAGCGGCTGAGATTCACCGCCGGCAACATCTACGTTAACGACAAGCCGACCGGCGCCGTCGTCGGGCAGCAGCCCTTCGGGGGAGCGCGCGCCAGCGGTACGAACGACAAGGCCGGCTCGGTGCTCAACCTGCTCCGCTGGACGAGCCCCCGCACCCTGAAGGAGACGCTGGACCCGGCACGTGATCACAGCTACCCGCACATGGGCCGCTGACCGTGATGTCTACCGGTACGTGTCGGCCGGCGCAGCGGCCTGCGCCGGCTCGGCATCTTCGGCGCGTACGCCGTGCTGAGCGCGACGGCGGTGGTGCTGGGGAGCCGTGCCGCGCTGGGCGCTGTACGTGGCCACGAGGTGCAGGCTGTCGCCTCGCTGGCCCTGGTGTGCTTCGCGACGATCGCCGTCGTGACGCTCCTGCGCGAGCTGTTCGGCCGGCTCGGGCCGGTCGTCGGCGTCGCCCTGTTCGTCGCTGTGGGCAGCCCGGCCACCGGTGAGGCCGTGGCGACCGCCTTCCAGCCGGCCCCGTACCGGCTCGTCAGTGGCTACCTGATCGACGGCGCCGGCGCCGACCTGCTGCGCAACCTGACCTACTTCGAGGGCCACGCGACGACGCGTCCGCTGGTGGTCCTGCTCGCCTGGGCGCTGGTCGGGGTGGCTGGTAGCGCCGTCGTGACGGGCCGGGCCGGGTCGCTGCCCTGGCGGCGTTGACGGCCGCTGTCACCGATGCCCGGCGGCCGCAGCCCGGTGATCACCAGCTGCACCCCCCTGGCGTCGGTGAACACGCTCCGGGGGACGGCGTAGTACGGTCCGGGCCGTTGCCGTCGCGGTGTGCGTACGGCCGGCCTCGAGGAGCGCCCGTGCCGACTCCGACCACCTGCGACGACGACCCGTCCGGCACCTGCCGGCCTCCCACGTGAGCGGCGGGTCGGCGGACAGCCGACCGCTGGACGTGCGGGTGGTCCCACCCGACCAGCGCGACACCCGCACCGCGCAGACGCCTGGCCTGCAGCGATTCGAGGCCGTGTCGGCGCGGCTCACCGGATCGCAGGCGATGTGGATGGGCTACGCGGTGCTCGAGCCCGGTGCCAGGACCGGGGTCCACCACCACGGGGCCTCCGAGACCGCGATCTACGTGATCAGCGGCGTGACGCGGTGGTGGGTCGGCGACCGGCTCGACGACGTACGAGAGGCGCGGGCCGGCGACTTCGTGTTCATCCCGCCGGACGTCGTGCACTGGGAGCAGAACGCCAGCGACACCGAACCCGTCGAGATGGTGGTCGCCCGCAGCAGCCAAGAGGCCATCGTGGTCGCTGTGCTGGACCACCCGTACGCCCCCTAGAGCCCTCGAGCGGCGTCAGCCGAGCTGGAACGGGTCGCGGGTGCCGCCGGTCAGCTCGATGAAGACCGACTTGGTCTCGGTGTACTCGTTCAGCGACTCGATCCCGTTCTCCCGGCCGATGCCGCTCGCGCCGAACCCCCCGAACGGCATGTTGGGCGCGACGACGCGGTAGGCGTTGACCCAGACCGTGCCGGCCCGCAGCTTCGCGGCGACGCGGTGCGCGCGGTGCACGTCCTTGGTCCAGACCGCGCCGGCCAGCCCGTACGGCGTGTCGTTGGCCAGTTCGAGCGCCTCGTCCTCGTCGGTGAAGGTGTACGCGGCGAGCACCGGCCCGAACACCTCCTCGCGGACGATCGTGCTCAGCGGCCCCACCCCCGTGACGACCGTCGGCTCGACGAACAGCCCACCGCGCTCGGCATCCGGTCCGCCGCCGCAGGCGAAGGTCGCGCCCTCCTGCCGGGCGCCCTGCAGGTAGCCCAGGACCTTGTCGTACTGCGGGCGGTTGGCCATCGGGCCCATCTCCGTGGCGGTGTCGGTCGGGTCGCCCAGCACGATGCTGCGGGCCCGCGCCGCGACCTTCTCCACGAGGGCGTCGTGCACGTCCGCGTGCACGATCAGCCGCGAGCCCGCCATGCAGGTCTGGCCGGTCGCGGCGAACACGCCGGCGACCAGGCCGTTCGCGGCGGCGTCGAGGTCGGCGTCCGCGAACACGATCTGCGGGCTCTTCCCGCCGAGCTCCAGGGTGACCCGGTTGAGGTTCGCGGCGGCCGCCTGCGCCACCCGGGCACCGGTCGCGGAGGAGCCGGTGAAGGCCACCTTGTCGACGCCGGGATGGGCGGCCAGTGCCTCGCCGGTGGCACGGTCCCAGCCGGTGACGACGTTGAGCACGCCAGCCGGCAGGCCGGCTTCGTAGAGCACCTGTGCGAACGCAACGGTGGAGGCCGGGCAGTGCTCGGAGGGCTTGACGACACAGGTGTTGCCGGCGGCCAGCAGCGGCGCGAGTTTGAAGGTCAGCAGCAG
>JAYVYM010000220.1:0-9057 GCA_043784245.1 Frankiales bacterium | reverse complement strand
GTTCGGATGTACCTGCGCTACGCCGAGCGGCAGGGCTGGCGGACCGAGCTGGTCAGTGCCACCGAGGGCGAGCTCGGCGGCTACAAGGACATTGCGCTGGCAGTGAAGAGTCGCGACCCCGCGAACCCGGTCTTCGGGCGCCTCAAGTACGAGGGCGGCGTCCACCGGGTGCAGCGCGTCCCGGTCACCGAGAGCCAGGGCCGCATCCACACCAGCGCAGCCGGCGTGCTTGTGCTGCCCGAAGCCGAGGAGGTCGACGTCCAGATCGACACGAACGACCTGCGCATCGACGTCTACCGCAGCAGCGGCCCCGGTGGCCAGAGCGTGAACACCACGGACTCGGCCGTACGCATCACGCACCTGCCGACCGGTGTGACGGTGAGCATGCAGAACGAGAAGAGCCAGCTGCAGAACCGCGAGGCCGGGATGCGGGTGCTGAGGTCCCGGCTGCTCGCGCTGGCGCTGGAGGAGCAGGCGGTCAAGGACAGCGCCGTCCGCGGCTCGCAGATCCGCACGATGGACCGCAGTGAGAAGGTCCGGACCTACAACTACCCGGACAACCGGGTGGCCGACCACCGCAGCGGCTACAAGGCCAACAACCTCAACCAGGTCCTGGATGGCGACCTCGACGCCGTCATCCAGTCACTGGTCGACGCAAACGACGCCCGGGCGCTGGCGGCAGGCGCATGACCCCCCTGCAGACCGCGGTACGCGCCGCCGGCGCCCGGCTCGCGGCAGCGGGTGTCGACTCGCCCGAGCACGACGCGCGCGCCCTCGCGGTGCATGCGCTGGGCCTGTCCGGACCCGGCGACCTCATCCTGGTCGACGACCTCGGTGAGCGCGCCCACAGCTACGACGCGCTGGTGGCCCGCCGCGCAGCACGGGTGCCCTTGCAGCACCTGGTGGGTACGGTCGGCTTCCGCTACATCGAGCTCGAGGTCGGGCCCGGGGTGTTCGTACCCAGGCCGGAGACCGAAGCGGTGGTGCAGTGGGGCGTGGATGTCTTGCGCGGTGTCCCGGACCCCGTGGTCGTCGACCTGTGCACCGGCTCCGGCACCATCGCCTTGGCGCTCGCCAACGAGGTGCCCAGCAGCACCGTGTATGCCGTCGAGTGTGACCCGGCGGCCCTGGCGTGGGCACGACGCAACGCCGCGAACCGGGTGGCCGCCGGCGACCGGGAGGTGCAGCTGCGGCTCGGCAACGCAGCGGACGCCCTGCCCGAGCTCGACGGGCAGCTCGACCTGGTGGCCAGCAACCCGCCGTACGTCGCCACCACCGAGGCGCACATCCCCGATCCCGAGGTCCTGAAGCACGACCCGGGCATCGCGCTGTGGGCGGGGCAGGACGGCCTGGACGTCATCCGGCTGGTGGAGAAGGCCGCCCGGCGGCTGCTCAAGCCCGGTGGCCGGATCGTCGTTGAACACTCCGACCGCCAGGGCCAGAGCTGTCCGGCGTTCTTCAGCGACCAGGGCGGCTGGGCCGAGGTCGAGGACCACCGCGACCAGCTCGGCCGCGACCGCTTCGTGACGGCGCGCTGGGTCGGCCCGCCATGAGCACGACGTACGACGTCCGCGAAGGCGCCGATGCCACCGCCGGCGTCGATGCGGCTGTCGGCGCGCTGCAGCGCGGCGAGCTGGTCGTGCTGCCCACCGACACCGTCTACGGACTGGCGGCCGACGCGTTCTCGCCGGGCGCCGTCGCCGCGCTGCTCGAGACCAAGGGCCGCAGCCGCGACATGCCCGTTCCGGTACTCGTCGGCGCGTGGACCACGCTCGACGGGCTGGCCGACGAGGTCACCGACCGCACCCGCGAACTCGTGCAGGCGCACTGGCCCGGCGGCCTGACCCTCGTGGTGCGCGTCGCCCCGAGCCTGTCCTGGGACCTCGGCGAGACCCGCGGGACGGTCGCCGTCCGGATGCCGCTGCACCCCGTTGCCCTCGCTGTGCTGGCCCGCACCGGCCCACTCGCGGTCAGCAGCGCCAACCGCAGCGGCCTGCCGGTCGCGCCGGACGCCGCCGAGGCAGCCCGTCAACTCGGTACCGCGGTGAGCGTCTACCTCGACGGCGGCACCAGCGCCGGCGGGCCGGCCAGCACGATCGTCGACCTCACCGGAGAGCTGCCCCGGCTGCTCAGAGTGGGCGCGGTCAGCGAGAAGCTGCTGCTCGAGCAGCTACCCGACCTCGAGCTGCTGCCGTGAGGGCGCTCCGGCCGGCCACCGGCGGTAAGCTGCATTGCCGTCCACGCCTGCCAGGGAGCCCCAGATGACGACGTACTACGGCCCCGACTTCGACGCCCTCGCGGCGCAGGACCCCGAGATCGCGGGGGTGGTCGTCGATGAGCTGGCCCGGCTGCGCCGTGGCCTGCAGCTGATCGCGAGCGAGAACTTCACCAGCCCCGCCGTGCTTGCCGCGCTGGGCTCGACGCTGTCCAACAAGTACGCCGAGGGCTACCCCGGTAAGCGCTACTACGGCGGCTGCGAGGTCGTGGACGTCGCCGAGACGATCGGCATCGAACGGGCCAAGGCGCTGTTCGGCGCTGACCACGCCAACCTGCAGCCGCACAGCGGCGCCAGCG
The DNA here is from genome assembly GCA_043784245.1 of Frankiales bacterium. Lineage (GTDB taxonomy): Bacteria > Actinomycetota > Actinomycetes > Mycobacteriales > SCTD01 > JAYVYM01. The sequence goes on along the minus strand of JAYVYM010000220.1, from coordinate 6,483 downwards.
CGAACATCGCGGTGTACGGCGCCTTCCTGAGCCCCGGTGACACCGTGCTGGCGATGTCGCTGCCGCACGGTGGCCACCTGACCCACGGCAGCAAGGTCAGCTTCTCCGGCAAGTGGTTCAACGCCGTCCACTACGGGGTCGCCAAGGACACCGAGGGCATCGACTACGACCAGATGCGTGACCTGGCCCGCCAGCACCGGCCCAAGATGATCATCGCCGGCGGGTCGGCGATCCCGCGCACGATCGACTTCGCCGCGTTCCGCGAGGTCGCCGACGAGGTCGGTGCCGTCTTTCTGGTCGATGCCGCACACTTCATCGGCCTGGTGGCCGGCGGCGCCATCCCGAGCCCCGTGCCGTACGCGGACGTCGTCACCTTCACCACGCACAAGGTCCTGCGCGGCCCGCGCGGCGGGATGCTGGTCTGCAAGGCCGAGCACGCTGCCAAGCTCGACAAGGCGGTCTTCCCGATGATGCAGGGCGGTCCGCTCATGCAGGCGGTCGCCGCCAAGGCCGTCGCCCTCAAGGAAGCCGCCACGCCGGAGTACGCCGCCTACACCCGCCAGGTCATCGCAAACGCGCAGGCACTCGCCGAGGCGCTGGCCGGCGAGGGCATGCGCCCGGTGACCGGCGGCACCGACACCCACCTCGCGCTGCTTGACCTGCGGGGCATTGACGTCAGCGGCAAGGACGCCGAGGCGCGCTGCGACCGGGCGGGCATCGTGTTGAACAAGAACGCCATCCCGTACGACCCGCAGCCCGCGTCGATCGCCAGTGGCATCCGGGTCGGCACCCCGAGCGTGACCACGCAGGGGATGGGTGAGGCGGAGATGAAGGAGATCGGCAGCCTGATCAGTCGCGCTGTCCGGGACTCGGACGGTTCGGCGGCCGCCGAGGTGCGCGAGGCGGTGACCTCCCTCGTCACGGCCCACCCGGCCTACCCCCGGGGCTAGCCTGCGGTTGTGCGGGAGTACCTGCTCGTCCTGTTCGTCGCCGCGGCGGTCACCTACCTGCTGACCCCCGTCGCGCGCCGGGTCGCCGTGCGCATCGGCGCGATGGCCGAGCCGCGCGACCGCGACGTGCACGCGATCCCCACCCCCCGGCTCGGCGGGCTGGCCATGTACGGGGGGGTGGCCGCGGCGTTCCTGGTCGCTCATCAACTGCCCGCGCTGCACCGCGTGTTCGTCTACTCCGATATCCAGGCGGTGCTGGTCGCCGGCGGGGTCATCGTGCTGCTCGGGGTCGCCGACGACATCTGGAGCCTGGACGCGCTCACCAAGCTCGCCGGTCAGGTGGTGGCCGCCGGGGTGATGGTGCTGCTCGGGCTGCAACTCATCACGCTCACGCTGCCCGGAATCGGCGCGATCTCGCTCGGGCCGGAAGGCGTGCCGCTCACGGTGCTGCTGGCGTTGCTGACGATCAATGCGATCAACTTCGTCGACGGCCTGGACGGCCTCGCGGCCGGCGTGGGAGCCATCGCGGCGCTGTCGTTCTTCGCCTTCTCGTACTCCTTGTCGACCGGCCGGGTGACCTCCGGCATCCTGCTGGACCGGATCAGCTCGCCCACACTCATCGCTGCCGTGCTGGCCGGGGCGTGCCTGGGCTTCCTGCCGCATAACTTCAGTCCAGCCCGGCTGTTCATGGGTGACAGCGGCTCGATGCTCGTCGGGCTGATGCTGGCGGGCTCGGTGACCAGCCTCACCGGACAGTTCAACTTCGCGACGCTGCCGGCGTCGACCACCTTCCCGGCGCTGCTGGTGCTGCTGCTGCCGCTGGCCGTGCTCGCGGTGCCGTTCGTCGACCTGCTGCTGGCGGTGATACGCCGCACCCGGTCGGGCCGCTCGCCGTTCTCGCCGGACAAGGCGCATCTGCACCACCGACTGCTCGAGATCGGCCACAGCCACACCCGGGCCGTGCTCATCATGTACTTCTGGACGGCGCTGCTCGCCTTCGGCGCTGTCGCGGCGGCTGTCAGCGGGGGGCCGCTCAGGGTGCTGTCCGCCGTTGCCGCCCTCGGCCTGGCCGGGCTCGCCGTGCGCGTCGTCCCGCGGCTGCGGGCCCGGGTCCGTGGCTGAGCCCGGCACGATCACGTCCCGCCGCCTCGGCCCCGGTCCGGTCGCGCTGACGCTGCTGGCCGGTGCGGTCTGCGCGGTGGTCGCCGTGACGCTGGTCGGCGGTCGTGGCGCGCTCTCCGCGGCGCTGGCTGCGGTGCTGGTGCTGGGCTTCTTCCGGTCCGGCCGGCTGCCCCTGGTGCTGGCCGGCGGACCCGTGGGCGGGCTGGCCGTCGTGGTGCTGCTGACCAACTACGTCCTGCGCCTCGCGCTGGCCCTGCTGGTGCTCGTGGCGGCCGTCGAAGCCGGCTGGGTCGACCGCCGGGCCTTGGGGATCAGTGTCATCGTCTGTGGGCTTGCCTACGTCAACGGCGCCGTCCTGCGCCTGGTCCGAGCCCGCTGAGGCCGTTCGACACCCGGGCCCAAGGCTCCTGGGAGCGGCCCGGCCGACCGGGTACGCTGCCCGGACCATGCCCCCCACGACGTCCGGCGAGCCGTCCGGGGCCACCGGCCGAAGGGCCGAGCAGGACGCCTGGGGAGCGCTCGGGCTGGTCATCTCCGGCGTGCTGGTCTGGGGTCTCGCGGGCGGGCTGCTGGGTGCCTGGCTGCACAGTGGCATCCCTGTGATGGTCGGGCTGCTGGTGGGTATGTCGGCCGGGCTGTACCTGGTCTGGTTTCGCTACGGTAGAGCGTGACAACCGGCCGCCCGGGCCCTGCCTCTGAGGGAAGGACACCGTGACCACCTGGCTACTGGCCGAGGGCAAGACCTTCGAGAGCCCTGGCCCGAAGGACTTCGTGTTCAACGGAGCCGTCGGTCTGTTCAACAAGCCGATGCTCATCACGATCATCGGCACCGTCCTGGTGGCAGTGTTCTTCTACGTCGCGACCCGCCAGGCAGCGCAGGTGCCCGGCAGGCTGCAGTTCGCGGGCGAGTCGCTGTACGGCTTCGTGCGCAACGCGATCGCCATCGACTCGATCGGAAAGGAGGGCATCAAGTACGTCCCCTACCTCGCCACCGTCTTCTTCTTCCTCGCCACGCTGAACATCGCTGGCATCGTGCCCCTCGCGCAGTTCCCGGCAACGTCTCGGATCGCGCTGCCGCTGTTCATCGCGGTCATCAGCTGCGTGATCTTCAACGCCATCGGCATCAAGCGGATGGGTGGCCTGAACTACTTCAAGGCCATGATGTTCCCGCCGGGGATCCCCAAGCTGGTGTACGTCCTGCTCGCGCCGATCGAATTCGTGTCTACCATCATCATCCGGCCGCTGACGCTCACCCTGCGACTCACCTTCAACATGTTCGCCGGCCACCTCGTGCTGCTGCTGTTCGTGCTCGGTGGTGAGTTCCTGGTGTTCACCAAGGGCGGCCTGGTGGGCATCCTCGCCGGGTCCGTCGCCTTCCTCGGCAGCATCGTTCTCACCTTCTTCGAGGGCTTTGTCCAGCTCCTCCAGGCGTACGTCTTCACCCTGCTCTCCGCGCTGTACATCGGCGGCGCGCTCGTCGACGAGCACTGACGCGCCGACCGTGCGCGTCTCCCCCATAGAGAAGGACGACCTGATCACATGACTGGCAGCCTGAACATGGTCGGGTACGGCCTTGCGGCCATCGGCCCCGGCATCGGCATCGGCCTCATCTTTGCCGCCTACATCAGCGGCGTGGCCCGTCAGCCCGAGGCGCGTGGCGTGCTGCAGAGCATCGCCATCCTCGGCTTCGCCCTCGCCGAGGCGCTCGCCATCATCGGTATCGGCCTCGCGTTCGCCCTCAAGTAGCCGTGTTCGCCACCCTGGCCGGCGCACCGCCGCTCGCAGCAACGGACAACCCGCTCGTCCCGGCGACCCCGGAGCTGATCGTCGGGATCATCGCGTTCGTCCTGCTGTTCCTGTTTCTTCGGGCCAAGGTCTTCCCGGTCTTCGAGAAGACCTTCGCGGAGCGCGCCGAGTCCATCGAGGGCGCGATCGCCGGGGCGAAAGCCGAGCGCGAGCAGGCGCATGAGCTGCTGACCAGGTACCAGGCGCAGCTCGCCGAGGCCCGCGACGAGGCCGGCCGGATTCGCACCGAGGCGCAGACCCAACGGGCCGAGATCGTCGAGGAGGCCCGGGGCGAGGCGCGCATCGAGGCGCAGCGGATCCTGGATGCCGGCACGGCACAGATCGCGTCGGAGCGTCAGCAGGCCCTCGCCGAGCTGCGCCGGGAGGTCGGCACGCTCGCCGTCGACCTCGCGTCGCGGATCGTCGGGGAGTCCCTGGCCGACGACGCGCGTCGTCGCGGGACCGTCGAGCGCTACCTGGCCGAGCTCGAGGGCACCGCCGTCGCCGACCCGAGCCCGGTCTGATGGACGGCAGCAGCCGGGAGTCGATGCGGGCCGCGCTGGCCCGCTTCGAGGAGCAGGTCGGTGGCCAACCCGGCGGCTCGGGCAGCGAGCAGACCAGCGAGGGGCTGTACGCCGTGGCCGGCCTTCTCGACCGTGAGCCGTCCCTGCGGCGGGCCTTCACCGACCCGGCATCGAGCCCGACCGGTCGGCGTGGCCTGGCTGAGACGCTGCTCGGCGGCAAGCTGGCCGCCCGACCGCTGCAGGTCTTCGCCGACCTGGTTGCGTCGGCCTGGCACAGCCCCAGCGACCTGCGCGAGGCGGTCGAGACGCTCGCCGCGCAGGCGGCGCTGGTGGCAGCCGAGGGCGACGGGGTGCTCGACGATGTCGAGGACGAGCTGTTCCGGTTCGCCCGGCTGCTCGAGCGTGAGCCGGAGCTGCGGGCGGCGCTGACTGACCCGGGGCTGCCGGACGAACGCAAGAGCGGCCTGGTCGGCGCACTGCTCGGCGATCGGGCCCAGCCGGCGACCGTGCGGCTGGTCGAGGTGGCGGTCACCCGCCCCCGCGGCCGCTCGCTGGAGACCGTCCTCGAGGAGCTGAGCCGGCTCGCCGCCGCCCGCCGCCAGCGACTGGTCGCCCAGGTCCGGGTCGCGGCCCCGCTCGACGAGCCGCAGGCCGGCCGGCTGGCCGCTGCGCTGAGCCGCATCTACGGCCGCCAGGTGCAGCTCCAGGTCGACGTCGACCCGGATGTCCTCGGCGGCGTTCAGGTCCGGGTCGGTGACGAGGTGCTCGACGGCACCGTCGCGCGCCGGCTCGACGACGTCCGGCGTCACCTGTCGCGCTAGCCGCGGCACCCGAATCCACCGCACCGACCCACCCACGAAGCAGGAGAAACGAGATGACGGAGCTCAGCATCCGCCCGGAGGACGTCCGGTCGGCCATCGAGCAGTACGTCACGTCGTACACGGCGGAGACGATCCGTGAGGAGGTGGGCACCGTCACCGAGGTGGGTGACGGGATTGCCCGGGTCGAGGGCCTGTACTCCACGATGACCAACGAGCTGCTCTCCTTCGAGGGCGGCGCGCTGGGGCTTGCGCTGAACCTGGACACCCGGGAGATCGGCTGCGTCATCCTGGGCGACCCGAGTGCCATCGAGGAGGGCCAGTCGGTTCGTCGTACCGGCGAGGTGCTGTCGGTGCCGGTCGGCGACGGCTTCCTCGGCCGGGTCATCGACCCGCTGGGCACCCCGATCGACGGCAAGGGCGAGATCACCGCCGAGGGCACCCGCATCCTGGAGCTGCAGGCCCCCAACGTGATGGGCCGCCAGCCGGTCGGCCAGCCGCTGCAGACCGGTATCAAGGCGGTCGACGCGATGACGGCCATCGGCCGCGGCCAGCGTCAGCTGATCATCGGTGACCGGCAGACCGGCAAGACCGCCGTCGCGATCGACGCCATCATCAACCAGAAGGCGAACTGGGAGAGCGGCGACCCGCAGAAGCAGGTCAAGTGCATCTACGTCGCCATCGGCCAGAAGGGCAGCACCATCGCCTCGCTGGTGGGCCGCCTCGAGGAGGTCGGCGCGATGGCCTACACCACGGTCATCGCCGCCAACGCCAACGCCTCGGCGGGCCTTAAGTACCTCGCGCCCTACACCGGCAGCAGCATCGGCCAGCATTGGATGTACGCCGGCCAGCACGTCCTCATCGTCTTTGACGACCTGTCCAAGCAGGCCGACGCCTACCGCGCCATCTCGCTGCTGCTGCGCCGGCCGCCGGGCCGCGAGGCCTACCCCGGTGACGTCTTCTACCTGCACTCGCGGCTGCTCGAGCGCTGCGCGAAGCTCTCCGATGCGCTGGGTGGCGGCTCGATGACCGGCCTGCCGATCATCGAGACCAAGGGCAACGACGTGTCGGCGTTTATCCCAACCAACGTCATCTCGATCACGGACGGCCAGATCTTCCTGGAGACCGACCTGTTCAACTCCGGCGTGCGGCCGGCCATCAACGTCGGCATCTCGGTGTCCCGGGTAGGTGGCAATGCGCAGATCAAGGCGATGAAGTCTGTCTCCGGCCGGCTGCGGCTCGACCTCGCGCAGTACCGCGAGCTCGAAGCCTTCGCGGCGTTCG
>JAYVYM010000219.1:0-7042 GCA_043784245.1 Frankiales bacterium | reverse complement strand
GCCTACCAGGGCGTCGACAACGCCTACAGCCACCTGGCGGCCCGCAAGCACCTCGCCGGCCGCGGTCAGCAGGCGGCGTACGAGGGGCACGTGTCGTTCGCCGACGTCCTCGCCGCTCTGGTCGGCGGGCACTGCGACCTGGCGTTCCTGCCGATCGAGAACACCACCGCCGGCAGCATCAACCAGGTGTACGACCTGCTGCAGGCCGCCGACGTGCACGTCGTCGGCGAGGAGACGTGGAGAGTCGACCACTGCCTCGCGGCGATTGGCGACGTCCCGCTGTCCAGCCTGTCCCGGGTGCTCTCACACCCGCAGGGCCTCGAGCAGTGCGCCGGCTTCCTTCGTACGCTGCCCGGCGCCGCACCGGTCATCGTCTTCGACACCGCCGAGGCGATGCGCGCGGTGGCCGAGCAGGCCGACCCCACCTGGGCGGGCATCGGCTCCCCCGAGGCCGCCGAGGCGCACGGCCTGGTGGTCCTTCGCCGCGGGCTGGCCGACCGTGCGGAGAACTGGACGCGCTTCCTGCTGCTGGCCCGCAACCCGGTCCGGGTGCCCGAGCGGGTGCCGAGCAAGACCAGCCTGGTGCTGGTGACCTCGCACGAGGAGGGCGCCCTGCTGCGCTGCCTGGAGATCCTGTCGCGCAGCAAGCACTCACTGACCAAGCTCGAGTCGCGGCCGCGGCCGGGCAGGCCGTTCGAGTACCTGTTCTTCCTGGACTTCGAGGGCAACGTCGCCGACCCGCGTACGCAGACCGTCCTGGACCAGTTGCGGGAGGCGACGCTGGCGCTCAAGGTGCTCGGCAGCTACCCGGCCAAGGTCGTGCGCACCGGGGCCCCCGACGGCGACGCGCTCGAGGCGGTGCTCGGGCCGGAAGGTCGCGGGGCCGCCCGGCGTTGGCCCCAGTCGTGACTGTCGCACCCGCCGTCGAACCCGCGCCCGACTCCGCCCCCGGCGGCCGGCGACTGCTGCGCCTCGAGGTCCGCAACGCTCAGACCCCGATCGAGCGCAAGCCCTCCTGGATCAAGACCCGCGCCGTGATGGGCCCGGAGTACACCGCCCTCAAGTCGCTGGTGAAGAGCGAGGGGCTGCACACGGTCTGCGAGGCCGCCGGCTGCCCCAACATCTACGAGTGCTGGGAGGACCGCGAGGCGACCTTCCTGATCGGCGGCGACCAGTGCACGCGGCGCTGCGACTTCTGCAACATCGACACCGGCAAGCCGGCCGCGTACGACACCGACGAGCCCCGCCGGGTCGCCGAGTCCGTGCAGACGATGGGGCTCAAGTACGCAACGATCACGGGTGTCGCCCGCGACGACCTGCCGGACGGCGGCGCCTGGCTGTACGCCGAGACGGTCCGACTGATCCACCAGGCCCTGCCCGGGGTCGGGGTGGAGCTGCTCATCCCGGACTTCGACGCCGACCCCGCGCAGCTCGCCGAGGTGTTCGCCGCCCGCCCCGAGGTGCTCGCGCACAACATCGAGACCGTGCCCCGGATCTTCCGCAGGATCCGCCCGGGCTTTCGCTACGAGCGCTCACTGGACGTCCTGACCCGGGCCCGTGCCGCCGGGCTGGTCACCAAGAGCAACCTGATCCTGGGGATGGGCGAGCAGCGGGCCGAGGTGAGCGAGGCGATGCAGGACCTGCACGACGCCGGCTGCGAGTTGCTGACCATCACGCAGTACCTGCGCCCGTCCCCGCGCCACCATCCGGTGGACCGCTGGCTTCAGCCGGAGGAGTTCGTCGAGCTGGGCGTGGAGGCCGAGCAGATCGGCTTCGCCGGCGTGCTGTCCGGCCCCCTGGTGCGGTCGTCCTATCGGGCCGGTCGGCTCTACGCCCAGGCCGTCGAGCGACGCGCCACGGCCTGACCCGACCTTCACCCGGACGTCACCCCACCGTCACACGGCGCGGCCAGGCTGGGGTCTCGCCACCCGAGGAGTCCCCGTGCCGCTCTCCCACACCTCGACCCCCCGCCCGGCAATGACCCCGCGAACGCTCCCGGCCCTTCCCCGGCCGACGCACCTGCTGGCGCTGGGTCAGGCCGCGCTGCTGGCCGCCCTCCCGCAAGGCGGCCAGCGGATCGCCCGTCGCAACGCCTGGGCCGGCCAGAGTGCCGACGCCGTACGCGGCCGCGCCCGCCGGGAGGCCGACGCCGCCGTGGCGCTCGCCGGCGCCCGTTCGCACAGCCGCACCGCGCTCAGCGGCTGAACCGCTGCAGCCGCACCGCTCCAGCCCGCCGTACGCCAGCTCGCGGGTGCTCTAAAATGCCGGCATGGCCGAGCCGATCTACACCGCGGTCGTGGCGCTCGCCAAGCTGGTCTTCCGGGGCCTGGGCATCCGCTTCTCGATCTCCGGCCAGGAGCACGTGCCCCGGTCGGGCGGGGCGGTCATCGCGATCAACCACATCGGCTACCTCGACTTCACCTTCGCCGGGCTGGCCGCGCAGCCGGCCGGGCGGCTGGTGCGCTTCATGGCCAAGAAGCAGGTGTTCGACCACCGGGTGTCGGGGCCGCTGATGCGCGGGATGCGGCACATCCCGGTCGACCGCACCGGCGCCGCAGCCGACTCCTACCGGGTGGCGGTGGCGGCGCTGCGAGCCGGCGAGATCGTCGGCGTGTTCCCCGAGGCGACGATCTCGGAGAGCTATGACCTGAAGGAGTTCAAGTCCGGCGCTGCCCGAATGGCCCTGGAGGCCGGCGTCCCGCTGTTGCCGCTGGTGCTGTGGGGCAGCCAGCGGATCTACACCAAGGGTCGCAAGCGCGACCTCACCCGCGGTACGCCGCTGCGCATCATCATCGGCGAGCCGTTCACGCCGGCGCCGGGCTCGGCACCGGCAGCGGTGACCGTGGAGCTGAAGCGGCGCATGCAGGCCCTGTTGGACGAGGCCCGGCGCAGCTACCCGGGTGGGCCACGGGGGCCGGCGGACACCTGGTGGCTGCCGGCCTCGCTCGGTGGGACCGCGCCGAGCCTGGCCGAGGCCGCCGATCGGGCCCGCGCCCGAGACGCCAAGCGGTCGAGCCGCAACACCCGCTGATGCCCGTTCAAGGCGGCCGGCCGGCTCGCACCTAGTCTGCAAGGCATGGCGAGGGACGAGAAGGCAGGCCGGGCTCCGCGCGCTGGCGGTAGCCGGCGGGTGGCGGGCGCAGGCACGTCACCGTCCAGCGGGCGCTCGCCGAAGAGCGGGACCGCGAAGGGCGGGAAGAGCAAGCCGTCGCGCGGCGCTCGCTGGGCCGCCCGCAAGCAGCGGCTCGGGCAGGTCCGCACGGCCTTCACGATGACCAGGAAGGCCGACCCGCGGCTGGTCCCGCTGCTGGTCATCGCCTTTCTCGTGCCGTTCGCGCTGCTACTGGCCGTTGGCCTGATCGTCGGCCAAGGCGTGCCGCTCGGCCTGATCGGGCTCCTGCTGGGGCTGATCGCCGTGACCGCGGTCTTCGGGCGGCGGGCTCAGAGCAGCGCCTTTCGCCAGGTGGAAGGCCAGCTCGGCGCCGCCGCCGCCGTCCTTGAGAACATGCGCGGCGACTGGCGGGTGACGCCCGCGGTGGGCTTCACCCGCGAGCAGGACCTCGTCCATCGCGTCATCGGCAAACCGGGCATCGTGCTGGTCGGTGAGGGAGCCCCGGCCCGCACGCGGGCGCTGATCGTCACCGAGAAGCGCCGGCTTGCCCGGTTCGTCGGCGACACGCCGGTGTACGACGTCGTCGTCGGCGACGGCGAAGGACAGGTGGCGCTGCGCGGCCTGGAGAAGCACTTCGTCAAGCTGCCGCAGAACATCAAGCCCAAGGACGTGAACATCCTCGACCGGAAGCTCAGAGCGATGGCCCCGGCGCTGCCGATCCCCAAGGGGCCGATGCCGGGTGCCGGTCGGATGCCGCGCGGCAAGGTCCGCTGACATCGGGTCAGCCGGGTACCGTGCAGGCATCCGGAATCGACTCTGAAACGAGCGCATGAGCGTCCTGCCCCGAGCGCCATCGATCGGCCCGGACACAGCGACACCACGGGCGCAGAGCCGCTCCCTGCTCAAGAGCCTGGTTCGGCTGGCCCGTCCCAAGCAGTGGGTGAAGAACGTCCTGCTCCTGGCGGCGCCGGGCGCCGCGGGCGCGCTCGGTGACGGCCGCGTCCTGGTCGACGTGCTGCTGGCCGTCCTGGCCTTCTGCCTGACGGCGAGCGGGGTCTACTACCTGAACGACGTCAAGGATGTGCAGGCCGACCGGCTGCATCCGGTCAAGCGGCACCGCCCGGTCGCGGCCGGCAGCGTGTCGTTGCGTACCGCCGTCGTCGTCGGCGCCGCGCTGCTGGTCGCCGGTCTGGCCGTCGCAGCCCTCGTGGGGTGGCAGCTGCTGGTCGTGCTCGCGGTCTATGTCGCCGGCACCACCGCCTACTCGCTGCGGCTCAAGCAGGTGCCGGTCATCGATCTGGTGCTGGTGTCCGCCGGCTTCCTGGAGCGGGCGGTCGCGGGCGGCGTCGCCGGCGAGGTACCGCTCTCGCCGCTGTTCCTGCTCGTCGCTGCCTTCGGGTCGCTGTTCATGGTTGCCGGCAAGCGGCACGGCGAGTACCAGGAGATGGGCGAGCAACGCGCGCAGACCCGGGCCGCGCTGGCGGCGTACTCCGACGCCTATCTGCGCTACGTCTGGTCGATCGCCTCGGCGGTGACGATGGTGGGCTACAGCCTGTGGGCCTTCCAGCTCTCCCAGAACCTCGCACAGCCGATCTGGTACGAGCTGAGCGTGGCCCCGTTCGTCGTCGCGTTGCTCCGGTACGCCTACCTCGTCGAGGCCGGGCAGGCCGGTGAGCCCGAGGAGGTCGTGCTCGGCGACCGCAACCTGCAGGTCTGCGGTCTGGTCTGGCTGCTGCTGTTCGCCACCGGCGTCTACGTTGGCTAGCGAGGTCCTGCTCACCGGCTGGGGCCGGACCGCGCCGACCCGGAGCCGGCTGCTGCGTCCGGCCGGTCTGGACGACGTGCGCGCCGCGCTGCGCTCGAGTGGCCGCCGCGGCGTGCTGCCCCGCGGCCTGGGCCGCAGCTACGGCGACGCCGCTCAGAACGCCGGGGGCGACGTGCTCGACATGACCGGGCTGGCCGCCCTGCACGCCCTGGACGTGGACGCCGCGACGGTCACCGTCGACGCGGGCCTGTCGCTGGACGCGCTGATCCGCCTCGTCCTGCCATGCGGCCTGTTCGTCGCGGTCACGCCGGGCACGCGGTACGTCACCGTCGGGGGGGCCATCGCCTGCGACATCCACGGCAAGAACCACCACGTCGACGGGAGCTTCAGCCGCTCGGTGCTGGCCTTCGACCTCGTCACGCCCGGCGGCGAGGTCCGCACGGTGACCCGTGACAGTGACCCCGAGCTGTTCCGGGCCACCTGCGGCGGGATGGGCCTCACGGGCGTCATCGTCCGGGCGAGCCTGCGGCTGCTGCGCGTGGAGAGCGCCACGATGACCGTGGACACCGAGCGGGCCAGCGATCTCGATGACGTCATGAGCCGGATGCACGATCGGGACGACGCCTACCGCTACAGCGTCGCGTGGATCGACCTGCTCGCCACCGGCGCCGCCACCGGCCGGTCGGTGCTGATGCGCGGAGACCACACCCCGCGCGCTGAGCTCACCGGCCGGTCCGCCGGGCGCCCGCTGCGCTACGACCCGACTCCCCGCCTGGCCGCCCCGCCGTGGGTACCGCCGGGGCTGCTCAACCGGCTCACCGTACGGGCGTTCAACGAGCTGTACTTCCGCGCGGCGCCGCGCTCCCGGCTCGGCCACCAGGAGTCGCTGGCGACGTTCTTCCACCCGCTCGACGGCGTACGCGACTGGAACCGCGTGTACGGGCTCCCGGGCTTCGTGCAGTACCAGTTCGTCGTGCCGTTCGGCGAGGAGGTGGCGCTGCGCCGCATCGTCGAGGAGCTCGTGCACCACCGGTGCCCGTCGTTCCTGGCTGTGCTCAAACGTTTCGGCCCTGGTGAGGGGATGCTGTCGTTCCCGGTGCCCGGCTGGACCCTCGCGCTGGACATCCCGGCTGCCCTGCCAGGGCTCGGCGCGCTGCTCGACCGGCTCGACAAGCTCGTGGTCACCGCCGGCGGCCGGGTCTACCTGGGCAAGGACTCCCGGCTGCAGCCGGCGGTGCTGCGCGCGATGTACCCCGAGCTCGCCGCGTGGCAGGCCGTCCGCGACCGGGTCGACCCGGGGCGGACACTGCGCTCGGACCTCGCACGTCGGCTGGAGCTGGCGTGACCCTCATGTCTAGGAGCAACATGCGCAACGCGGTCGGCGCCGTACAGACCGTGCTGGTCCTTGGCGGCGGTTCCGACATCGGGCAGGCGGTCGCGACCCGGCTGGTGCGCGACGGGGCCCGCACGGTCGTGCTGGCCGGGCGTCGCCCCCAGGACTACGCCGCGGCTGAGCGGGCCCTGCGCGAGGCAGGCGCCACGGACGTGCGGTCGGTGAGCTTCGACGCCGACGAACCGGCCTCCCACCAGGGCGTCATGGACGACGTCGTCGAGCAGGTCGGCGACCTCGACGTCATCGTGCTCGCCTTCGGGGTTCTCGGCGCCCAGGCCGTCGACGAGCACGACCCGACCGCGGCCGTCGCGGTGGCGCGCACCAACTTCCTCGGCGGCGTCTCGGCCATGACCGTGCTGGGGAACCGGCTGCGCGAGCAGGGGCACGGCGCGCTGGTGGTGCTGTCCTCCGTCGCCGGCGAACGGGTCCGCCGCAGCAACTACGTGTACGGGGCGAGCAAGGCGGGGCTGGACGGGTTCGCCACCGGACTCGCCGACGCGCTGGTCGGCAGCGGCGCGCGGGTGCTCGTCGTACGCCCCGGTTTCGTTGACAGCAAGATGACGACCGGGCTGCCGGCCGCGCCGCTCAGCACGACGCCGCAGGCAGTTGCCGACGCCGTCGTCAAGGGCCTGCGCGGCTCGGCGACCGTGGTGTGGGCCCCGGCGCAGCTTCGGGTGCTGATGAGCGTGCTGCGGCACCTGCCCCGGCCGGTGTTCCGGCGCCTGCCGCTGTAGCGGGCTCCGTCACGCGCAGCCGTCACGCGCAGCCGTCA
>JAYVYM010000218.1:0-13955 GCA_043784245.1 Frankiales bacterium | reverse complement strand
GAGGCACTCGGGTCGGGCATCACGACGCTCATCGCCGGCGGCACCGGCCCGGTGGAGGGCACCAAGGCCACGACCGTCACACCCGGCGCCTGGAACCTGGCCCGGATGCTCGAGTCGCTGGATGACTACCCGGTCAACGTCGCGTTGCTGGGCAAGGGGAACACGGTGTCCACCGAGGCCCTGGACGAGCAGCTGCGTGGCGGGGCGTCCGGCTTCAAGCTGCACGAGGACTGGGGCACGACGCCCGCCGTCATCGATGTCTGCCTCACGGTCGCTGAGCGTGCGGGCGTTCAGGTCGCCCTGCACTCAGACACCTTGAACGAGGCGGGTTTCGTCGAGTCCACCCTCGCCGCCATCGCCGGCCGGTCGATCCACGCTTACCACACCGAGGGTGCCGGTGGCGGCCACGCGCCGGACATCATCACTGTCGCGTCGCATGCCAACGTCTTGCCCAGCTCGACGAACCCGACGCGGCCGCACACGGTCAACACCCTCGATGAGCACCTCGACATGCTCATCGTCTGCCACCACCTGAACCCCGCGCTACCCGAGGACCTCGCCTTCGCCGAGAGCCGCATCCGGCCGTCGACGATCGCCGCGGAGGACGTACTGCACGACCTCGGGGCGATCTCGATGATCGGCTCGGACAGCCAGGCGATGGGCCGGGTCGGTGAGGTGGTTTTGCGCACCTGGCAGACCGCGCACGTGATGAAGGGCCGCCGGGGTTCGCTGGCCGGCGACGGCGGGGCGGACAACCTGCGGGCTCGCAGGTACGTCGCGAAGTACACGATCTGCCCAGCCATCGCCCACGGCCTGGACGACGAGGTCGGCTCGGTGCAGGTCGGCAAGCTGGCCGACCTGGTGCTCTGGGACCCGCGCTTCTTCGGCGTACGGCCGCACCTGGTGCTCAAGGGCGGCATCGTGGCCTGGGCGCAGATGGGCGATGCGAACGCCTCCATCCCGACCCCGCAACCGGTGCTGCCCCGCCCGATGTGGGGCGCGCAACCGACGACGGCCTCGGCGACCAGCCTGCATTTCGTCGCGCCGGCCGCCCTTGACGACCGGCTGGCCGACCGGCTCGCCGTACGCCGGCGGCTGGTTGCGGTGAAAGATGTACGGGGCGTCGGCAAGGCCCAGCTGCCGCTCAACGATGCGACGCCGGACATCGTCGTCGACCCGCGCACCTTCGCCGTCCGCATCGACGGCGAGCTCATCGAGTCCGCACCGGCTGCCTCGCTGCCGATGACCCAGCGCTACTTCCTGTTCTGATGCCGGCCCTCACCGCCGCGCTGCTGCTGCTGGCCGACAGTCGCTTCCCGGCCGGCGCGCATGCGCACAGCGGCAGCATCGCGGCCGCTGTCGAGGCGCGCACGGTGTACGACGAGCCGACGCTGGCGCTGTTCTTGGCCGGGCGGCTGGCCACCACGGGCCTGGTCGCCGCCGCCGCCGCCGCCCGCGCCGCCTTCCTGGCCACCACACCGGACGCGATCACGCAGCTGCGCGCGCTCGACCGTGACGTCGACGCGCGCACCCCGTCGGCAGCCGCCCGCGACGCCTCGCGCGCCCAGGGACGCGGGATTGTGCGGGCCGCCACCGTCGCCTGGCCCGCGCCGGTGCTGGCCCTGGTCGATCCCCGGCCGCACGCGCCCATCGCCCTCGGCCTCGCGGTCGTCGCTGCCGGGTCGGGACCCGCGGAGGCCGCGACGGTGGCCGCGACGTCGGCTGTCAGCGGGCCGGCCTCCGCGGCGCTGCGCCTGCTCGGGCTTGACCCCTTCAACGTCGCGGCGCTGCTGGCGCGGCTGGCCCCTCAGGTCGATGACGTCGCTGCCCGAGCGGTGGCCTGCGCCGACCTGTCGGTCCCGCTGCCGGCGGGGTCGGCCCCGCTACTGGACCTCCTCGCGCAGGCACACGCCCGCGCCGAGGTCCGGCTGTTCGCCTCCTGACCCTGTCCGCCCCCCGTTTCCCTGGAGTGCGACCCATGCACCTTGCACACGTTGGCTCCGGTCCCCCCGAGGCCCTCTCCCGTGACCTGCCGCGCGCCTCGACGCGTTCCTTCCGCGTGGGCATCGGGGGGCCTGTCGGCAGCGGCAAGACCGCGCTGGTCGCCGCGCTCTGCCGGACCCTCGGTCCCGTCCTTGAGCTCGCCGTCGTGACCAACGACATCTACACGACCGAGGACGCCGACTTCCTGCGTCGATCGGGGGCGATCGCGCCGGATCGGGTGGCGGCGGTCGAGACCGGCTGCTGCCCGCACACCGCGGTGCGTGACGACATCACCGCCAATCTCGACGCCGTCGAGGAGCTCGAACTGCGGCTGGCGCCCCTGGCGCTGGTGCTGCTCGAGAGCGGCGGCGACAACCTCACCATGACGTTCAGCCGTGGGCTGGTGGACGTGCAGCTGTTCGTCCTGGACGTCGCCGGCGGCGACAAGGTGCCCCGCAAGGGCGGGCCCGGTGTCACGTCGTCTGACCTCCTGGTCATCAACAAGACCGATCTCGCACCGCATGTCGGCGCCGACCTCGCGGTGATGGCTGCCGACGCCGACCGGATGCGTCGAGCTGCCCCAACGCTGTTCACCAGCCTGGTCGAACAGCCGGCTGCGCCGGACGTCGCCAGCTGGCTCGAGGTGGCCCGGCGCAGCTGGCTCACACGGGCCGGGCAACCGGTGGCCTGAGGGTGCCGCTGGATGCGACCGCGCGGGCCGTTGCCTGCCGCATCGATGGGCGGACGGTGCTGAGCACGCTGCGCTCGGAGGTACCGCTGTCGCTGCGGGAGACCACCGACGGCCTCCAGGTCCTCGCCTCGGCGTTCGGGCCGCTGGGAGGCGACCGAACCCGGCTCGAGCTGGTCGTCGAGGACGGTGCGCACCTCGAGGTCGGCACCATCGGCTCGCAGGTCGCCCAGCCGGGGCCACATGACCCGGTGTCCCACGCCGACGTCGATCTGAGGGTCGCCGCGGCCGGGTGGCTGTGCTGGCGGCCCCGACCGCTGGTCGTCACGGCCGGCGCCGAGCATCGGATCGACCTTTGCGCGAGGGTCGACCGCTCTGGCACAGCGGTGCTCGTCGAGACCGTGGTCCTCGGCCTGCCGGGCCAGCCCGCCGGCAGGTACCGCTCGCGCTGGCACGTGACGTACGACGGCCTGCCGGTGCTCGTGGCAGACCTCGAGGTCGGCCCCGGCGCTGCCGCCGGGTGGGAGGGGCCGGCCGTGACCGGCGGCGCGCGGGTGCTCGTCACGGCTCTGCTCGTCGGGCCGCAACCGCCCGCCGGTTGCCAGGTCCAAGGCGCGCAGGTGCTGGAGCTCGCCGGCCCGGGGATCTTGCTGAGCTGGCTGGGATCCGACACGGTCGAGGCCGCACGGGTCGTGCAGGCTTTCCTGGCCGGCGTTGCGAGGAGTGGGGCCGACGCCACGCGCGATCGCTCTGAGGGTCCGCGGCCAGTCGGTGAGCCGCCGTCGCGGCCCGACGGGGCCCACGTGCGCGACCTCGCCCTCGGCCTCAGCTCGTGATGCCCAGGGCAGCCGCCCGTTGGACGAACGCATTCAGCATGCGGTAGGTAGCCGGCTCCTCCGCGACGCCGGTCGCGGTGCTGTCCAGCCGGGCGCGGACCTCTGGCAGGTGGTGGCGAAACATGTCGCTCAGGGTTGCCCAGCGGCTGATCAACTGCCCGGGGTGCAGGTCCCAGCCTTGCCAGAGGCCGCGGGCCGCGGCGCGCTCGACCAGCCGGCTGTGCAGGGCCAAGGCCGCGTGCACCTGGCTGCGCCCGCCGACGGGCAACCTGTTCGTGGAGCCATCGCACACCGCTACCCCCCGGCCTGCGGTCGACAACTGCAACAGGTCCTTCGCCGCGTCAGCCACCGGCGCATCCAGCGACTGCTCATGAGGTGCGAGTCCTAGCGCGGCCGTGTAGTCGTAGGTACCGAAGTGCAATGCGGTGACCCGACCGCGGCCGGCGGCGAGCAACAGCGGGACGGCGACATGGCCGTCTGCGTCGACGACTGCGGCTGCCGTCTCCACCTGCAGTTCGAGCGCCACGGGACCGAGGCCGGTCGTCGTCTCGATCGCTTCCAGGAGGTCAACCGCGACCGCGACCTGCTCCGGGGCCTGGATCTTGGGCAGCGTCACAATACCCGGGGGCAAGCCGTACGCCGCCAGTCCGGTCAGCCAACGATCGAGGGTCCGGGCGCTGCGCTGCGCGCTTGTGGCCTCGAGCGGCTTGACACGGAGTCCGTACGACGGCGGCGGCGCTGTCGCGAGCGCGGCCACGGCGGCATCAACGGCGGCGTCCTCGTGGTCGTCGGCCCGCCGACCGTAGCCATCCTCGAAGTCGACCCGCAGGTCGTGCACCGGCCGCACCTCCAGCAACCGTCGCAGGTCGTCCCAGGACTGCGGGGACACCCGTCGGCCGAGGGCCGCGGCCAATATCCCCGCACTGGGTGCGTGCTCCTCGAGCAGAGCCAAGGCCTGATCCCCCCAGCGGCGGGCCTCGTTCGGCCGAAGGCGGTCTGCCGGGACGTAGCAGGTATGCGCTGGCTGCAGCGGGAGTAGGTCGGTATACCTCTGAGCGAGCCGCTCATCGGCCGCCCTCAGCGGGGCAAGGAGTTGAGCCATCTCCCGGGAGTCCAGGCTCTGCGCGGGCATCGGAAGCCTCTCGTTCGCGGCATGGCGGCCGCGGACTCTAGCCGCATCCGTCCCGTGACGTGACTGACGCAGGAGTGCAATCTGCCCGACATGAGCGGTCGGCAGACTCGGCCGCTCAGGGGAGGTCCATCGATGCACTGCAACTCGCGTGACGACCTGACCACCGGCCGCAAGGAACTCGGTGGTGTGCGATGAGGCTGTGGCGGGCGGCTGCAGGCCCGCGCCGGTCCATGGGCTCCACTGGCGGCAATGACCTTCTCGCTACGGAAGCGAAGCCGTGGCCCGACCAGATCGTCGCCGACGCCCTGACCCGAGCGGAGCGGGGCGGCGTGGCAGAGCGCAGGCTGGCGGTCAGCGCGATCAACAGGTGGTCGTGCCGGCAGCGGGACCATCACCGTGCAGAGCTGCTCATCGTCCTCGAGGCCGCCGCGCGTGAGCTTTGTCGGCTGCCAGGAGCGCCGGTGCTCAGGATCGGACAGCGTCTCCAGTACGGGCCCCACCTGAGATTCCACTAGGCCAGCAAGCGCGCACCCCGCGCTGCTGAATGAAACACACACGTCACCCACGCGACCTCATGAGGTAACCGGGCACCCCCAGAGTCGAGGGTGACCTGCTGACACGGCAGGGCGCGTCTAGGGTTCCGCCCTCGCCTGCGGGGGGTCTGGTCCGAGAGACGCAGGCGGATGACAGCTGTCCGCTCCACGGCGGGAGAAAAGCCCGGGAGGCCGATCGGCCCCGGGCTGTCTGCACCCGGGGCCCGCCAGCCAGGAGGTTCCATCGTGATAGCAGTTCCCGGCACATCAACCCCCGCCCCCGGCCGGGTGGTCCCGGGCGGGGCAGCCTGGTCGACGTACTTGCGTGCCGGCCGCGAGGTGCGTCTGACGACGCTCGGGCCGGGGGCAAACGTCAGTCTGCTGCTGTTCGCGACGCACTCGCTCGTTGACCGGCTGAACGTGTCGGACACGCTCAAATCCCAGATGAGCGCCCGCATCGCCCCGCCGATGGTGCTGATGTCGGATCTTGGCCTGGCCCTTGCCTCGATGACAGGTTCTTCGTTGGACTGGCATGACTGCCTGTGCGGCCACAGCACGGACGCGCACCTGGTGCGTTTTGGCCCCTCCTGCTACCAGCAGGACCGGAACGCCCGCCGACTGTCGGCACGCACGGGCCTGCTCAGCGAGTTGCGCAAGCATGGGAAGGGTGGCGCCGATCTGCACGGGTGTGTCAACCTGTTCAGCAAGGTGGAAATCGACGCCGGCGGCGGATTGCAACTGCTACCGCGATACAGCACCGCCGGAGACTGGGTGACGCTTCGCGCCGACCTGGACCTGCTGCTGGTGCTGTCTACCGCGCCGCATCCGCTCGCCACGACCTGGGCTCCTGCGGGGGTGCAGATCGAGGTGGGTGAGGCCCCCCCGGACGACGCACCACGGACGTTCCGGGCGGAGAGCGCCCGCGCGCTCGCGCAGTCTGCGTTGGTGATGGCGTGACTGCGGTGCTGAACCACCTGACAGTGGTCCGGGACGAGGCCGTGCCCTCGGGGGAGGGCTTCCTGCACCGGGTCCAGGCGGGGGGCACGTTGCGCATCATCGATCTTGCCGGCAACCAAGCCGTGGACACGCTGCTTTTCGACGCCCTGGACCTCGACAACCGCTACAGCGCGGTAGACACCTTGCGCGAGCAGGGTTCGGTGTACGTGACGACGGGTTCGGCGCTGCTGTCGGTCGACCTCGACGTGCTGGCGACCATCACCTCCGACTCCGTCGGACGGCACGACACCCTGGGTGGTGCCTGCTCCCAGGAGGCCAACGTCGTGAGGTACGGCGAGCAGACCCGCCACCAGCACGCCTGCCGCGAGACTTTTCTGCGCTGTGGCGCGTCGGTCGGCATCGGGGCCCGGCAGCTGACAGCAAACATAAACTTCTTTATGAACGTGCCACTGACAACAGCCGGTGACCTCACCTTCGCTGACGGCATCTCCGTGCCCGGGGCTCATGTCGAGCTGCGTGCCGAACGGGACATCTTCGTCCTCATCAGCAACTGCCCGCAACTGAACAATCCGTGCAACGGCTGGGACCCCACACCGGTCCAGGTCGTCGTACGGGAGCTGTCTTGACAGCTGTCGTCCAGCAGACGGCGCTCGTCACCGTGCTCGAGCCGGGTCTGCAGACCACCGTGCAGGAGCTCCCCGGTCGGCTGGGTCTGTGGCATGTCGGCGTCCCGCCCTCGGGGGCCTGGGACGACCTGTCGGCATCGCTCGCCAACCTTGCTGTCGGCAACGCTGCGGGAGCTGCCTGCCTGGAGGCGGTGGTCTCCGGGCCGATGCTGTCCTTCGCCGCCCGCACCCTTGTCTGCCTGACAGGTGCCGTCCACGCCGCCCGTCTGGATGGACAGCCTGTACCGGCGGGTGTGGTGCTCGCGGTGGGACCAGGTGCCGTCCTCGACGTCGGAGGGTTGGCCGGCCCCGGGATGCGCGGCTACGTTGCCGTCGCCGGCGGCTTCGACGTGCCGGTGGTGCTGGGGAGCAGGGCCACGTTCGTGCTCGGTGGGCTTGGCGGCCTCCACGGTCGAGCGCTGGTGGCCGGCGACGTCCTTCAGCTGGGGAGCGCCGAAAACGGCAACGCACCCATGGACGTGGCCCCGTTGTTGCCGGTCCTGGGGCAGGCCTGGGACGTACGGGTTGTGACCGGGCCGCACGGCGCTCCCGAGCACCTCACCGCGCAGGGCGCCCGCGACGTGTTCAACGCCACGTGGACGGTGGATCACCGCGCCGATCGGACCGGTATTCGGCTGCTGGGTCCGCGTCCGGGGTGGGCCCGTACCGACGGCGGTGAGGCCGGGCTGCACCCGTCCAACGTGCACGACAGCGGGTACCCGGTGGGTGGGGTGATGTTGTCGGGCGACACCCCGGTCGTGGTCGGGCCAGACGGCCCCAGCCTGGGTGGGTTCGTCGTGCCGTGTGCGGTCATCGGGGCCGATCGGTGGAAGTTGGCGCAGGCCCGTCCCGGGGACCGGCTGCGGCTTGTCCCGGTCACGCCGGAGCAGGCTGAACAGGCCCGGTTGCAGCGCGGACGCGTCCTCGCGGACCCGCGGGCTGCCGTCGCGGCCGAACCGGACCGTGGGCTGGTCCCCGCTTGGCATCGCCCAGCCCATGTTGCGCGCTCTCCGGACCGGCCAGCGGTCCTGGCGGTGCTCGACAAGCCGGAGCTGACGGTGCGCCATGCGGGCGACTGCCATCTGCTGGTGGAGGTCGGGCCCCCCGTGCTGGACCTGACGGTCCGGGTCTGGGTCCACCTGCTCGCGCAGGCTGTTCGGGCTCTGGCGCTGCCTGGGGTCTGCGAGCTCGTCGAAGGCGTGCGTTCGATGCTCGTCAAGGTGGACCCCTCGCGGCTCGGGCTGCAGGAGCTAGCCGATCGGCTGGTGCAGCTCGCCCATGACGTACCGGACCCCACGACCGTCGTGCTGGACGTGCGCGAGGTGACCCTGCCGATCTGCCTGGACCACCCGCTGGCTCACGAGGCAATGGTGAAGTACACCCGCACGGTTCGCCCGGATGCGCCCTGGTGTCCAGACAATGTCGAGTTCATCCGGCGCATCAACGACCTGTCTGCGCGTGACGAGGTCTTCGAGGTTTTGACCGCCGCTACCTACCTGGTGGTCGGCCTCGGTGATGTCTACCTCGGGGCTCCCGTGGCCGTGCCGATCGACCCGCGGCACCGGCTCGTCACGACCAAGTACGACCCCGCCCGGACCTGGACCCCGCAGAACGCGGTGGGCATCGGAGGTGTGTACCTGTGCATCTACGGGATGGAGGGCCCCGGCGGTTACCAGTTGGTCGGTCGGACCGTGCCGGTCTGGCGGAACCTGCCGGGCCGGGACCAGTTCCCTTGGCTGTTGCGCCCCTTCGACCGGCTCCGCTTCGTCCCCGTCAGTGAGCAGGAGCTGGCAGTGCTGCGGGCCGATGTGCATTCCGGCCGGCGCGATCTGGTGACCCGCCCCGCCAGCTTCTCGCTGTCGGAGGTGACGGCCTTGGAGGCCCGCCACGAAGCAGAGATCGACACTTTTCGACGGCGGCGCCAGGCCGCTTTCGACGCTGAGCGAAAGCGATGGGACCGATGACAACGACGGACAACGTCACAGCCCAAGTGGCGCTTAAGGCAGCGCAGGCGCTGGGCCTGCCGGTGTTCATCTCGACCGCTCGCGAGGTGGTTGGTGGCGAAGGCCCGCTGCGCGGGATGCCTTTCGCGGTCAAGGACAACATCGACGTACAGGGCCTGCCCAGCACCGCGGCGTGCCCGGCTCTGTCAAAAGTCGCGGAGCGGCATGCGACAGCCGTTCAGCGGCTGGTCGACGCCGGCGCGGTGCCGGTGGGCAAGACGAACATGGACCAGTTCGCCACCGGTCTTGTCGGTACCCGCAGCCCGTACGGGATCCCGACTGCTGTTGACGACCCGAGTCGCGTCAGCGGCGGCAGCAGCAGCGGCAGCGCCGTCGCCGTGGCCATGGGCATCGTCCCGTTGGCTCTGGGCACGGACACCGCCGGGTCGGGGCGGGTCCCGGCGGCCTTCAACGGATTGGTGGGGCTCAAGGCCACCCGCGGCCTGGTGCCGACCACCGGAGTGCTGCCGGCATGTCGCTCGCTGGACTGCGTGACCAC
This sequence comes from Frankiales bacterium, assembly GCA_043784245.1. GTDB lineage: Bacteria > Actinomycetota > Actinomycetes > Mycobacteriales > SCTD01 > JAYVYM01. Next base: position 4,659 of record JAYVYM010000218.1, on the reverse strand, counting down.
GCTGACGCGCGACGTGGCGGGCGCCCGGGCTGCACTGCAGGTCATGGCAGGTCCGGACCCGGGTGACCCCTGGTCCCGACCGGCACCGGTCAGCTTGCCCGCCGGGGTAGCGCGCGTGATGACCACGGTCGGTGTCCCCAAGCAGGTGCTGGACCTCGACCAGGACACCCGGTCCGCCTGGGATGCCGCGGTGCAGCACGCGTACGCGATCGGTCTGGACGTCGTGACCGTGGATGTCGAGCCCTTCCTCGAGGCCGCCGCGCTGCTGTACGGCGGACCGTGGGTCGCCGAGCGGTACGCGGCCGTCGGTCATCTCGTCGAGCAGGACGGACCGCACCTCGACCCGACCGTGGCCGGCATCATCCGGGCGGGCGGCACCCTGACGGCCGCCGATGCGTTCCGCGCCTTTGACCGGCTCGCCGCTCTGAGGCGTCGCACCGAGCCGGTCTGGGAGCGGATCGACGCACTCCTGCTCCCGGTCACCCCCGGACATCCGACGGTTGCTGCCGTCAAGGCTGACCCGGTCGGTGCGAACAGCCGCCTCGGCGCGTTCACGAACTTTGTGAACCTGTTGGATCAGTGCGCGATAGCGGTGCCGGCGGGCCGGCGGGCGGATGGGTTGCCGTACGGCATACAGCTGATCGCCCCGGCCTTCGCGGACCAGCCACTGCTGGACCTCGCGTCCCGCTGGTGTGGGGAACAGGTCCCGTGCCTTTCCACCGGCCCCACGGTCGTGGTGGCCGGCGCACACATGAGCGGGCTGCCCCTGAACGGCGCACTCGTCCGGCGCGGGGGGCAGCTACTTCGCCGCTCCCGCACCGCCGGGGGGTACCGGCTGCTGCGTGTCCCCGATGGTGAGCCGCGGCCAGCCCTGGTCGCCGGTAACGGGCCGGACCAGGGATTCGCGGTCGAGGTCTGGCAGCTGCCGTCGCAGGGTCTGGGTGAGCTGCTCACCGAGGTGGGACCGCCGCTGCACCTGGGGCAGGTGCGGCTCGCCGACGGAACCGCCTCCACCGGTTTCCTCGGTGATGCAACGTTGTTGGCAGACGCCCACGACCTGAGCAACTTCGACGGCTGGCGTGACGCTTGTCAGCCGCCGCGCTGAATGAGGACGACGGCGGCGCGGTCTTTGCGGATGTGGTGCGTACGAAGGCCCCGTGCCGGGGTTCGGGCCGGGGCCTTGGTGGTCGTACCGACGGAGTGATGCTCGGGTTGTCCCCGGTCGCGGTGGGGTACTAGGCGACGCGTGCGGCGGGTTCGTCAGCGATGGCCTTGTCCGCGGCCAGGGTCGCGATGAGGGCTGGCAGCGCGAGGTGGGGAGCTCCCGTGGCCGAGCCAAAGGGCGATCGCGGCGGAGTCCACCCCTGCAACGAGAACGTTCATGGCACAGGCGTGTCGAAGGACGTGCGACGAAACGATCTTCGCCGTGAGCGACGGCCTGGTGAGTGCAGCGATCCTGCCGTGCTCGGCCACCAGCGAGCCGCTGGTCCTTGCTCAGGTACCGCTCGGAGATCACCGGCCGGGTCAGTGCCGGGTAGGGCAGCTGCCGGCTGTCCGATGCCGTCACCGCTCGGCCGTACCGCCAACGGGTGCCGGTCCGGCGGTTGATCCCGACCTCACGGCAAGCCCGTGAGTTGTTCCTCCCCTGCGACACGCCGGACGGCCCGAGAACTTCATGGGTAGCAGCCACAGCAACTCCTGATCAAGCTCAGGTGTTGCAACGACCCATGGACCCGCCCCATCACTACGGCCCCACGTGGGGCCACTCCGGACTGGTGTGATCCCCCTCAGCGAGGTTCCTGGCCGGGACCGGGCTTACCGTCGCTAGCGTCCGCGGCTTCGTCCTTTGGTGGCGGGCTGGAGCTGCCCTCACCGGCTCCAGCCGGGCTCACGCCGCCCGCCATGGGGGGCCTGGTCGGGCCGTCCTCCGGCAGCTCGGCCGGTTCCGTTTCCCATTCGCCGAGGTCGGGCTTATCGAGTTCGCCGACGTCCGGTTCGCCCGCCCACTCGCGGACCTCGCGCCAGTCTTCGGAGTGCCCGACGACGTCGAGGACCTCATCGACCCGGATGTTGGGGACGGCGCAGGGCGCGAACGTCATCCCGGAGGTGGTTGCGGGCCGTACGCGTGGGGGTGGAAAGCCCCGCTTTCCGGCATCGCCCCGACCTCCCGCGCGGGCTCGGCGAGTTCGCGGTTCGGGCGGCCGTCGAAGGTGGTGCGCCCGGCCTCCTGGAGCACGAGGCGTCGCGCAGTGGACGTGCCAGCCCCGTTGGGGCCGAGGAAGCCGATGACCTGGCCGGAGCGCACCTGGAAGCTCAGGTCCTCGACCGCGACCTTGCCGCCGAAACTCTTGGCCAGACCGGCCATCTTGATGACGGTCGACCCGGCGGGACGCGCCGGCCGACCGGGCCCCGCGATGTGCGCGACGTCGGCTGTCATCCTCGCTCCCTAAGTAGCACCGAGGTGTCATGCCAGGGCCGGCTCGCCAGCAGCCTCAGCCGGCAGGCACCGCGATGCACTCGCCGCCGTTGATCCCGATCGCCAGCCCCTTGCCGTCGGACGCTGCGACGTTCACGGTGCTGACCCCGTGCGAGTACGCCTGCACGGCCGCGATCCGGCAGATGCCGACCGCCGCGTCGACGTCGTCGGTCGTCGTGCCGAGCGAGGTGCTCACCTGGGCCGTCGTGCACTGCCCGACGATCTCGACGCCCGTGACGTGACCGGTGACCCCGACTCCGGCCTGCACCTCGGCCTGTGCGGAGCCGCACTCTCCCCCCGCTGCCGGCGCCGGGGACGACGTGCTCGCCGCGACCGGGGCCGGGCTGGTCGACGCGGCCGCCTGCGAATTCGCGCCGCCGGACCCCGAGCACCCCGCGAGCCCCACCACCAGCCCCAGGACGACGAGCGCCGGGCGGACTGCCGCGTGTGTCGGGTGAGTCATGGCGGAAGGCTAGGGCCCTGCCGCCCCGGAGCTCGACCCGGGGACCGGCGGCGTGACCATCTGCTCGTAGAGCCTGCGCAGGTGCTCGGTAAGCGACCGTCCGCCGAGCGCCGCGGGGGCAGCGGACAGCTGGCGCAGCAGCAGGTCGGCGGGCAGCTCCGGGTGTCCCGGCAGCACCGGCAGCGGGGGCGCCTCCCACGCCGGCATCGTCCCTGTGCCGGGGGTCCTTGTGCCGGAGGTCCCTGTGCCGGGGACGGTCGCCAGCGCCGCGGCTGCGCCGTCCTCGACCGCCTTCTCGGTGAACGACAAGGGCTAGCTCCCGCTGAACTCCGGGCCGCTCGACCGCGGTGGCGGAGAGCGGCGCCTCAACGTCGCGATCACCCGCGCCCGCCGCCAGGTCATCGTTTTAGTTCCTTCGACCCGGGTCAGCTTCGCGCCGAGGAGGCGTCCTCGACCGGTATCAAGCACGTGCCCGCCTACCTGGACACCGCAGCCGGGACCGCCACGACCCACGAGTTGCCCCGCGCCTGCTCGGTTCGTGCCGCCGACCGGCATCTGTGTGACATCGCCGAGACCCTGCGCCTGCGCGGCCTGGTCGTGCAGACCGACGTTGGCCTGTCCGAATTCAAGGTCGACCTCAGCGTCGCGCTGCCCGATGCTCCCGACCGGCCCGTCCTGGCGGTCCTGCTCGACGGACCGGGCTGGGCCGCCCGTCGAACCACCGGCGACCGCGACGGTCTCCCGCGCCAGGTCCTGGAGAACCTCATGGGCTGGCCGACCGTCCGACGCGTCTGGCTGCCAGCCTGGCTCGGCGACCCGGATGCCACGACCGAGCAGCTGGCCGCTGCCGCTCAAGCGGTAGTCGTGTCGGCAGACCGGCCCGACCCAGCCGCTAGCACGCAGGTGGAGAGTTCCTCACCGTTCGCTCTGGTTGGCGGCGTCTTGACCATGCGCGACAGATCCCGCCGCGCCGGCGTCGCAGTCGCACCCGTGGCCTCCGACTCCGTGGTCGTCGGTGCGCCGACACCGGCAGCGGCGGTAGCTGCTGGCACCAGCCCGACCCGACCGGGCCCTGGACCGGAACTTCCCGGCGAGGAGCTGTTCCGACCCTGGCCGGTGCTCATGTATGGCACCAGGGACGTCCTGGACCAACTTCCGGCGACCCCGGCCGCACGCCGGGTCTTGGCCGCACTGCACGACGCCGTCAGCGTCGAGGGGCCCGTCCAGCTCGCCCGGCTCGTCGCCGCCTCGTGCAGCCTGAGGCGGGTCAGCGCCGCACGGTCCGACGCGATCCTTCGCCAGCTGCCGGCAGCCCTACGACCTGACCGGTCGCCGCCGTTCGCCTGGCCCGAGCACCGCTCAGTCACCGGCTGGACCGGCTTCCGTCGAGCCTCGGAGGCCGATCCGCGCCGCTGGAGCAGATCCACGCCCGCGAGATTGGCAAGGCGATGGTCGCGCTGTGCGCATCCTCAGCGGGCACGCCACGCGAGGCAGTGAGGAGCGTCGTCGATAGCGGGCGTCTGGTCGAGCGTGATGGGTACTTCGTGACTGCGTGAACGGCCTGGTCCCGTCGGTTCCCGCTGACGCCCGGCCGTCAAGACCGCGAGCTATCCCTGTAAGTGGCTCAACTGCGACCGCAAGCGCTCGAATGCCCGGGCTTGCGCTCACCGCATGCCATCGGTCATCCCGGCCCACGTGCCCGGGGCAGCCGGCAGAGGAC